>JBKJOI010000331.1:0-2527 GCA_046595695.1 Haliangiales bacterium
CACCCACGCCATCATGTGATCGATGTCGCTGAGCTCGAGCGGACGCAAGCGGACCAGCGCCGGCGCGGCGGGCGCGGCCGGCGGCCCGGCGGGCATGCTCAAGAAAGTACCGCGGCCCCTGCAACCACCCGCCCCCCGGCGTGCATCTCAAGGCGACACATGATGCGGTAGCCTATCCGAGTCTCCGCTACCCTGTCTCGTTCATGCCTGCATCCTCGCCGTCCACCCACCTTGCTCCCAGCGAGTCCTCGATCGTCCTTTTGATCGCGGCGGTGCAGTTCGTCAACATCCTCGACTTCGTGATGGTCATGCCCATGGGGCCCGACTTCGCGAAGGCGCTCGGCTTCGCCGAGTCCAACGTGGGCTACGTCGCCGGCGCGTACACGCTGGCGGCGTTCGTGTCGGGCCTGATCGGCTCGTTCTTCCTCGACCGCTTCGACCGGCGCAAGGCGCTCGTGGTGTCGCTGGCCGGGCTCGCGATCGGCACCTTCGCGGGCGGCTTCGCGACCGGGCTGCCGTCACTCATGGCGGCGCGCTGTCTCGCCGGCGCGTTCGGCGGCCCGGCCACGTCGCTGTCGTTCTCGATCATCGCTGACGTCGTGCCCGCGGAGCGGCGCGGACGCGCCATGGGTATCGTGATGGGCGCCTTCGGCGTGGCCTCGGTGCTGGGCGTGCCGCTCGGGCTCGAGGTCGCGCAGCGCATCTCCTGGCGCGCGCCGTTCTTCGCGGTCGCGGGGATCGCCGCGCTCATCACCTTGCGCACCTGGGTGCTGCTGCCGCCCATGCGCGGGCACATCGCGGCCGCGGCGACGCGCGCGAAGGTGACGCTCGGCGAGCTGCTCTCGGATCCACTGGTCATCACGTCCTACGTGATGACCGCCATCGTGATGGGCTCGGGCTTCATCATCATCCCGAACATCTCGGCATACCTGCAGGAGAACCTGGCCTTCCCGCGCGATCAGATCAAGTGGGTCTACCTGGTCGGCGGCGGCGTGAGCATCGTGCTCACGCCGCTCGTGGGCCGACTGGTCGACAAGATCGGCTCGCTGCGCACCGGTACGATCGGCTCGCTGCTGCTGGTCCTCGTGGTCTACGTCTCGTTCTACCGCGAGATGAACGACCAGCCGATCCTGCCCTGGTTCGTCGGCTTCTTCATCGCGATGTCGTTCCGCAACGTCTCGTACAACACGCTGACGAGCAAGGTCCCCGACCCGCGCTTCCGCGCCCGCTTCATGTCGATCCAGTCGGCGGTGCAGCACCTGGCCTCGTCGGCCGGCGGCTTCGCGTCGTCGCTCATGCTGTCGACCGACGGCGAGGGCCGGCTGGTCGGCATGGCGAACGTCGCGCTGGTGACGATCTCGCTGTCGCTGCTGGTGCCGTTGATGCTCGCGGTGGTCGAGGCCGGGGTCGCGCGGCGCAGCGCCTGCGCACCGGCCGCCTGACGCAAACCCGGAGTGACCCGCTAGCGCTCCGCTAGCGGCCCTTGCGGCCCTTCTTGCGCGCCTTCTTGGCGTCCTTGCGCTTCTTCTTGTCCTTCGAGCGATCGACCGCCTTGGGCGGGCTCGGTCGGGGCGCCGCGGTGCCCGGCATGGTGAAGCCGGGCGGAAGCCCGGGCGGAAGCCCCATGCCGCCCATGCCCGGCAGGCCACCCATGCCCGGCAGGCCGCCCATGCCGCCCATGCCCGGCAGGCCACCCATGCCGCCCATCCCGCCGCCGCCGTCGCCCATGATGGCGCCGAGGTCGAGGTTGGCGAGCTTCTTCATCTGCGAGAACTGCTTGAAGCCGGGGATCTTACCGAGCAAACCGGTCGAGGCGCCGAGCTGCACCATCATCTGGCGCATCATGGCGAACTTGTGCAGCAGCTCCTTGACCTCGTGCTCGCCACGGCCCGAGCCGCGCGCGACGCGCTTGACGCGCGTGGGGTCGTAGTCGGCGCTCTTGCGCTTGGTCTTCTTGCCCGCCTGCGAGGTGATCTCTTCCCACGAGGTGACCACGAAGGTCTCGGGCTTGCGCCGCTCCTCCGCGGTCATCGAGTTGATCATCGCCTCGATCTTGATGAGCTCCCGGTCGTCCATGTTGACGCCCTCGGGCATGGCACCGCCGAAGAAGGGCATCTTCTCGAAGAGGTCCTTCATGGACCCCATCTTCTTGATCACGCGGATCTGCTCGAGGAAGTCCGCCATGTCGAACTTGCCCTTGAGCATGCGGACGGCGTCTTCTTCCGCCTTCTCCGCGTCGACGACTTCCTCGAAATCCTTGACCAGGCCGACGATGTCGCCCATGCCCAGGATGCGGCTGGCCAGACCCTCGGGACGGAACTCCTCGAGCTTGTCGAGTTGCTCGCCCATGCCGAGGAACTTGATCGGCTTGCCGGTGATCTCCTTGACCGAGAGGGCAGCGCCACCGCGGGCGTCACCGTCGAGCTTGGTCATGATCACGCCGTCAAGGTTCAGGCGCTTGTTGAACGCGTCGGCGACGTTCACCGCGTCCTGACCGGTCATCGCGTCGAGGACGAGGAAGATGTTC
>JBKJOI010000377.1:0-3696 GCA_046595695.1 Haliangiales bacterium
GCGCTGGAGGTGGCGGTCGAGCTGGCGAGGGCGGCGCCGCCGGCGGGGGCAGGGGCGGGGGAGGTGCCGCCCCCGCGGGTGACGCCGGCGCTCATCGAGGAGGCCCTGCAGCAGCGGACGCTGCTCTACGACAAGGCGGGCGACGAGCACTACAGCATGGTGTCGGCCTTCATCAAGTCGATGCGCGGCTCGGATCCCGACGCGGCGGTCTACTACATGACGCGCATGCTCGAGTCGGGCGAGGACCCGATGTTCGTGCTGCGGCGCCTGGTGATCTTCGCGTCGGAGGACATCGGCAACGCCGACCCGCAGGCGCTCGTGGTCGCGGTCGCCGCGGTCGAGGCCTTCCGCTTCATGGGCCTGCCCGAGGGCGTGCTGCCGATGACCCAGGCGGTGATCTACCTGGCCACCGCGCCCAAGTCGAACACCGTGCTCACCACCTACGCGGCGGTGCGCAAGGCGGTCCTGGGCAGCGGGTCCTTGCCGGTGCCGAACCATCTCCGCAACGCGCCGACCAAGCTCATGAAGGAGATGGGCTTCTCGCGCGGCTACCAGTACCCGCACGACTTCGAGGGCGCCTATGTGCCCGACGAGTACCTGCCCGACGCGCTGCGCGGACAGCGCTTCTACGAGCCGAGCTCGGCCGGGCACGAGCAGGAAATCGGCGCGCGCCTGGCCACGTGGCGCGCGGCGCTGGCCCAGCGCAAGAAGGACGGCGGCAGCAGCTTATAGAGGTGGTTCGATAAGTGGGACGGGCCCGACGCCTACTGCACGTTCAGCCAGAGCGAGCGCACCTGGACGATCTCCAGGTGGAACTCCTCCGGGAAGGTCGCGAGGACGAAGTCGAAGGCCTGCTTCTTCATCTCGTCGTCCAGCTCGGGCGGGAGCAGCATGACGCCCTCGTCGTTGGGCCGGATCTGGTGGCGCACGATCTCGGTCAGGCGCAGCAGGTGCAGCCGCTCCATGAAGAACGCCCGGGCGAGGGCGATCATGGTGGCTCGGTTGCGGTCGGTGGCCGCTCTGTCACTCATGTCCCGTCACTCCTTCGCAACGCAGCGAATGCTCGGGCGTCCTTTTAGCACGGGGCACCCGGGCGCGAAAGTTTCCCGCGCCTGGCTCGTATGCCAGCCCCCTGCGGCGCGGGCCCCATCAATGCGGCAGGGCATGCAGCAGGCGCCGGGCCGCTCGCCGGCCGCGCGTGCGCAGGTAGCGCGAGACCGCGATGCGCAGCTTGCGGCGGCGCGGCAGCCGGAGCGTGGTGGCGAGCGGGTCATGGCCGGCCGCGGCCAGCTCGTCGAGCAGCGCCAGGTACACGTCGGCCCAGATCTCGGGTACGGTGAGGCGCGCCTGCTCGGCGGCGGGGAGCTCGGCCATGTGCGCACGCGCCGAGGCGACCAGCTCGCGGGCGCGCGCGGCCAGGCGCGCACACACCGCGGCGAGCGCCGGCGAGGGCCGCCGCGCCAGCACGTCCTCGGGCGTAGTGCCGGCGGCGGCGAGCTCGTCGACCGGCAGGTACAGGTGACCGCGGCGCGCGTCCTCGTCGACGTCGCGCACGATGTTGGCGAGCTGCAGCGCCACGCCCACGTCGCGGGCATAGGCGATCGCCCCGGGCGAGCGCGCGCCCAGGATGTGCACGCACAGGTAGCCGAGCGTGGAGCTCATGCGCTCGCACCAGCGCTCGAGCTCGGGGCGGCTGGCGAAGCGGCGCGCGGGTAGATCCTCCTCGAGCGCGTCGAGGATGGTGTCGAAGTGCGCGCGCGGCAGGCTCAGGCGGCGCACGGTCAGGCGTAGCCGCTCGGCCTCGGGGTGCGCGAGCTCCGCTTCGCCACCGGGCGCGAAGATGGCGTCCAGCTCGGCGCGCCAGGTGGACAGCTCGGCGCGCTTGTCGGCGTCGGTGAGCGCGGCGTCGTCGACGAGATCGTCGGCGGCGCGCAGGAACCGGTAGACGTCGCGGAAGGCGCCGCGCTGCGCGCGGGGCAGGAAGACCAGCGCGAAGTACAGGTTGGACTCGGCGCGCGCGGCGAGCTTGGTCCAGAACTCGCGCGCCGCGGCCATGGCCTAGAGCCGGCTCCGCAGCCCCGCGCCGCGCTCGCGCAGCGCCTGGCCGAGCACGAACGCCTTGTCGAGCGTCGACAGGCGCGCGCGGCCGCCGAACACGCGGCTGGCGCGGGCCTCGACCTTGGCCAGGGCGCGGTGGCCGCCGTGCCACATCATGGCGACCTCGACGCCGAGCTGATCGTCGACGAGATCGACGAGCGGCCGAGCGCGCTGGAAGACCGCGCGCGTCCGCTGGCACTGGAAGCGCACCAGCGCGGCCAGGCGGTCGGATTCGCGGTGTGCGCGCAGCTCGTCCTCGTGCACGCCGAAGTGCCGCAGGTCCTCTTGTGGCACGTAGACGCGGTCGCGCTCGAGGTCGGCGGCGATGTCCTGCCAGAAGTTGGTCAGCGCCAGCGCGTACGACAGCTCCTCGGCGTACTTGTGCTGCTCGAGGCTGCGCACGCCGAAGATGTACAGCAGGAGCTGGCCGATGGGCGCCGCGGTCAGGCGCAGGTAGTGCTGTAGATCGTTCCAGGTGGCGTAGCGGCGCACCGACAGGTCCATGTGGAACGCGGCGACCAGATCGGCGAGCGGCGTGATCGGCAGCTCGAACTTCTGCGCGGTGTCGGCGAGCGCGACGAAGATCGGGTGCTGCGCGTCGCCGTGGAACGAGCGCTGCAGGAGCACGTCCCAGGCGTCGAGCTCCTCCTGGCGCCGGCCCTCGTACTCGGGCTCGTCGGCGAAGTCGTCGGCGGCGCGCACGAACGCGTAGACCGCGAGCACGTGCTTGTGCAGCCGCGACGGCAGGAAGCGGCTCGCCACCGGGAAGTTCTCGTGGTGCGCGCGGGTGAGCTGCTCGCAGTAGCGGTAGCAGTCGTCGAGCGCCGGGCGGCCGCCCGGGCCGGGGGCGGGCGCGGGGACGTGGGGACGGGCGCCGGCCTTGCCGGCCTGGCGGCTCTCGCGGGTGACCTGCCTAATCACTTCGGGACCTCCTGGTAGCTCGGAGCAGTATCAATAGAAGTATGCGGCGTCGCGGCGAGCGGCGGCGCGTCGCCGGTCGCGGCGGCCTCGGCGGCCAGCAGCCGCTCGAGCACCGCGCGGGCGCGCTCGGGCTTGACGTCGCCGGCGCCTGCGATCTCGGCGGCCACGCGCTCGAGCAGGTCGCCGTCGGCGCCCACCGAGCGCGCCACGACGCGCGCGTGCAGCGCCATGTGACCGCGCTGGATGCCGTCGGTGGCGAGGGCGCGCAGCGCGGCCAGGTTGGAGGCCAGGCCGGCGGCGCCGACCGCGCAGGCGAGCTCGTTGGCGCTGCCCGCGCCCAGGATCTCGAGACCCAGGCGCGCGCCCGCGTGCATGTGCAGCGCGCCGCCCACGGTGCCGACCGCCATGGGCATGCAGAGCTGGCCGGCCAGCGCGTCGTCCTCGACCCGCCAGGTGGCCAGCGGAGCATAGCGGCCCGACGCCGCGGCGTGGGCGTGCGCGCCGGCCTCGATGCCGCGCCAGTCGTTGCCGGTCGCCAGCAGCACCGCGTCGACGCCGTTCATGATGCCCTTGTTGTGGGTCGCGGCGCGGTAGGGGTCGAGCTCGGCGAAGCGGCTGGCGTCGACGATGGCCTGCACGACCTCGACGCCGTTCACGTCCTCGCCGGCGAGGACGGGG
>JBKJOI010000037.1:0-9099 GCA_046595695.1 Haliangiales bacterium
CGCGAGCGGAAGAAGGATAGAAGGATCTACCAATGTCGGGCACCGATGCCTTTGGCTGGTACGAGCTGCGAACGACCGATCCGGCGGCGGCCCAGGCGTTCTACGCCGACGTCCTCGGATGGCAGGTCCGGCGCACGGGCGAGTCGAGCACGTTCCATGTGGCAGAGCAGGGCGTCGCCGGGCTGATGGAGCTGCCGGAGCGTGCGCGAGCCCAGGGCGCGCCGGCGCACTGGCTCGGCCATATCGGCGTGCTCGACGCCGAGGCCTCGGCGCAGCGCATGATCGAGCGCGGCGGCCAGATGCTCGGGCCGATGCGTCGGGCTGCCGAGGGCAGCGTTGCGATCCTGCGCGATCCTCAGGGCGCCGTGCTGGCGCTGAGCTCGCGGCCCGAGCGATCCGGCGGTGGGGCGGTCGCGTGGCACGAGCTGCACACCACCGACCGCGAGCAGGCGTGGCGCACCTACGCCGAGCTGTTTGGCTGGCAGGCGACCCAGGTCCAGGAGCTGGGATCGGAGCTGGGCGGCGCCTATCAGATGTTCGCGTGGCGCGGCGCCGGCGCGGGCGCCGCGGGCGAGCGAAGCGTCGGGGGCATGATCAACACGGCCCGCTTGCCGCACATCCACACGCACTGGCTCTTCTACGCGACCGTGGCCGATCTCGATGCCGCCGTCACGAAGGTGCGCGCGCTCGGTGGCCTCGTCATGAACGGCCCGATGCAGGTGCCCGGCGGCGACCGCGTCGCCCAGTGCGAGGACCCGCAGGGTGCTGCCTTCGCGCTGCGCGAGCAGCGCGCGCGGCCGTGAGGCGCCGCAGCCGAGCGCTCGCGGCGTCGGCGCGGCCGCCGGGAATTGTCACCACTCCAGACGGCGATCCAGGTATGTGACGTCATGATCGAGTCGCACGTGCCATTGATGGATGTCCGGGTGGACGGGAAGGCGGATCGCTGGGTGCCGGTGTTGCGGATCGGCGACGCCGGCGAGACGGTCGGTCTCTCCGAGGCGGGTGACTGGCTGGTCGGCGATGCCAGGGGCTGCTTCAGGCTGCCATCAGCGGCCGCGGGCATGGCGCTCCTGCCGGTGCTCGCGGGTCCTCCGGACGTCTTCCTCTCGCGTCTGCGGTCGGCGGTGCTCGAGCTCGGCATCCACGCGCCCGTCGTCGACGACTTCCCCATCGCGCTGGCCATGGACACCGCCCTCGCGGGCCGTTCGGTTTACTGGGCCGACCTGGCGCTCGCCTGGGTCGGCGCCGTGCCGATCACGCCCGGTCTGCGCGAGCTCCTGCGCGCGCTCTCCGAAGCGTCGTGGGCGCCGCCGTCGAGCCGCCAGGTGGCGCAGCGCAAGCTGCGCGAGCTCCCCGGAGCGTAGGGCGGCTTCCCTACCGGCCGCGAACGTACCCCCACGCCGACGAAACGCGTCGGCTGTGCTCCTCGTGGATCCGTGAACCGTTCGTCTTCCGTGTGGCGGGTTACGGGGCGGAAACGTCGCCGACCTCGACCTCGGCGTGATGCTCGAGGCCGTCGTCGTGTAGCGGGATGGTGAGATTGGCTTGCTCGACGCCGTCGGAGACGACGCGCCGGACGTGGCGGCCACCGCCGCCCAGGTTGCGCACGTGGATATGGTGCACGGTGTTGCGGTGCCGGTAGTGGACGTCGAACGCCGGCCACGATGGCGGCATGAGCGGCTCGACGCGCAGGTGGTCGACCTCGAGACGCAGCCCGAGCAGCGACTCGATCACCAGCCGGTACATCCAGCCGGCCGAGCCGGTGTACCAGGTCCAGCCGCCGCGGCCGGCGTGCTGCGGGTTGGTGTACACGTCGGCGGCGACCACGTACGGCTCGACCTTGTAGACCGCGATGGACGCCTCGTCGTTGCCGTGGCGCACCGGGTTGATGAGCCCGAACAGCTCCCAGGCGCGCTCGACGTCGCCCGCGGCCGCGAACGCCATGACCGCCCAGACCGCGGCGTGCGTGTACTGCCCACCGTTCTCGCGCACGCCCGGCACATAGCCCTTCACGTAGCCGGGCTTCATGTCGGAGGTGTCGAAGGGCGGATCGAAGAGCTGGATGAGCCCGAGGTCACGCCGCACCAGCCGCTCGTCGAGCGACGCCAGCGCCTGCCGCGACCGCTCGGGATCGCCGGCCTGCGACAGCACCGCCCAGCTCTGCGGCAGCGAGTCGATCTGGCACTCCGGGCTCGCCGACGAGCCGAGCGGATCGCCGTTGTCGAAGTAGGCACGCCGGTACCACGCGCCGTCCCAGGCGTGCTCCTCGATGTTCTTGCGCAAGAGCGTTGCCGCGTCGCTGCACAGCTCGGCGAAGGGCGCGTCCTGCTTGCTGCGCGCCAGCTCGCCGAAGCGGACGAGCACGTCGTAGAGGAAGAATGCCAGCCACACGCTCTCGCCCTTGCCGTGGTCGCCGACCAGGTTCATGCCGTCGTTCCAGTCGCCGCTGCCCATGAGCGGCAGGCCGTGCTCACCGAAGCGTAGGCCGTTCTTGATGGCGCGCACGCAGTGCTCGTAGACGGTGGCTGACTCCTCGGAGCGCAGCGGCAGATCGTAGTAGCTGTCCTCGTCGGGCTTGACGGTGCGGCCCTCGAGGAAGCGGACCTTCTCGTCGAGCACGCCGGTGTCGCCGATCGCGGCCACGTAGCGGCATACCGCGTTGGGCAGGAACAGGTAGTCGTCGGAGATGCGCGTGCGCACGCCGCGGCCCATGGGCGGGTGCCACCAGTGCTGCACGTCGCCCTCGCGGAACTGCCGCGCCGCCGAGCGCAGGATCTGCTCGCGCAGGATCGCCGGCTCGGTGTGCACCAGCGCCATCGCGTCCTGCAGCTGATCGCGGAAGCCGAACGCGCCGCCCGATTGATAGAAGCCGCTGCGGCCCCACATGCGCGAGGCCAGCACCTGGTAGAGCAGCCAGCCGTTGGCGAGGATGTTGAGGGACGTGTCGGGCGTCTGTACGTTCACCGCGCCGAGCGTGCGGTTCCAGTAGGACCACACCGCCTCGAGCGCCGTGCGCGCCGCGCCGGTGCCGCGGAAGCGGTGCACCAGCGAGCGCGCGTCGCCCAGGTTCTGGCCCGAGCCGAAGGTGAACACGATCTCGCGCTCCTCGCCGTCGCCGAGCTCGAGCATCACTTGCATCGCCAGACACGGGTCGAGCCCCGCGCCCACGCGCCCCGAGAGGCGCGCCCGGGTCATGCACACCGGCCGCGCCATGCTGCCGTTTCGGCCCAGGAGCTCGAGGCGATCGGCAGAGTACGAGCGCTGCCCCTCGCTGCAGTCGAGGAACGCCACGCGCGGCGCGAACTCGCTCGAGTAGGGGTTGCGCGCGAACAGCGCGCCGCTGCCGGGATCCACCTCGGTGACCACGTGCGGCACGTTGACCGGGCGGTGCTCGCCCAGCACCAGCTCGTAGAACCCGGTCAAGGACAGGCGCCGCGCCCGCCCCGAGCGGTTCCGCAGCTTGAAGACCATGAACTTGATCGGCGCGTCGGTGGCCACGAACGTCTGCAGCTCGCTGACCACGCCGTCGTGCTCGTACTCGAAGACGCTGTAGCCGAAGCCGTGGCGCGTGGTGTACGGCCCGGGTCCGCCCGCGGGCAGCGCGGTGGGCGACCAGAAGCGGCCGTCCTCCTCGTCGCGCAGGTAGAACGCCTCGCCGCTGGCGTCGCCGACCGGATCGTTGTGCCACGGCGTCAGGCGGTAGCTGTGCGCGTTCTCGCACCAGGTGTAGGCGCCGCCGCTCTCGCTGACGACGGTGCCGAAGTACGGGTTCGCCAGCACGTTCACCCACGGCGCCGGCGTGCGCGCATCGGCGGTGGTGATGATCACGTACTCGCGGCCGTCGGGGGTGAAGCCGCCCTTGCCGTTCCAGGCGGTCAGGTCGGGGCGCTCGATCTTGAGCGGGACGGCGGCCGAGCGCTCGCCGGCGGGCTCGGCGTCCGCGTCGTGCTCCGCGGTGAACGCGGGCACTGCGATCTCCACGGGCAGGCGGCGGTTCATCTGATCGGCGAGGCTGCCATCGGTGTCGGTGACGATGAGCCGCGCCACCGTCTGCATGAGGATCTTGTCCTCCTCCGAGAGCTGCTCGCTGCGGCGCACGAAGATGCCGCCCGGCTTGTCGAGCATGCTGGCCTCGCTGAGCGCGGCGATCACGGCCATGATCTCGTCCTGGAGCACCTGCCGGTAGCCGGAGGGGTCCTCGTTCCAGATGACCAGATCCGCAGCCACGCCCTTCTGCCGCCAGTAGGCGTGCGCCTGCACCATCTGGCGCACCAGGCTGAGGTGCTCGCGATCGGCGATGCGCACCAGCGCGATGGGCAGATCGCCCGAGATGCTGTGGGCCCACAGCGCCGACTGACCGCTGCGGTTGCGCGCGATCACGCTGCGCGGCGCGCGCATCGCCGGGTTGGCGTAGAGGATGTTCGAGACCAGCCGCTCGTAGAGCTGGGTGTCGGCCTCGGTGGCGTCGAGCCGGCGCAGGAGCACCTGGTTGTGCGTCCACGACAGCTCGAAGACGCGGTCGGCGGAGTGCCGGTCGCTGTACTTCTCGATCAGCGCCACCGCGCCCTCGCGCGTCTCGGCGACCCCGGTGACCAGGTGGATGCGCACCGTCTCGTCGGGCTGGATCACCACGGCGTTGCGGATCGCGACCACCGGATCGAGCACCGAGCCCTCGCTGTCCTGGAGCGCGGGCCGGTGCATGGCCGCGGGATCCGCGGCCTGGCGGCCGCGGCCGATGAACTCGCTGCGCCCGGTCTCGTAGGAGGTCGTGCCCACCTGCGTTCCCTGCACGGTCATGAGGTGGAGCATCCACGGCGGCCGCTCGCCGCCCGAGCGCGGCCGGCGCGTGCACAGGATCGCCTGGCGCGGCCGGACCAGCTCGGTCTGCACGAACAGGTTCGAGAACGCCGGATGCGCGGCGTCGGCGGCCGCGGGCGCTAGCACCACCTCGGCGAAGCTGGTCAGCTCGATGGTGCGCGCGGTCCGGCCCAGGTTGGTAAGGCTGATCCGGCGCAGCTCGATGTCGTCCTCGGGCGACACGGTGATCTCGACGTGGGTGTTGATGTCACCGTCGGTGCGGCGAAACTCCGCGCGGCCGAGCGAGAACACCGCCTCGTAGTGGCTCGCGCGCACGCGCGCCGGCTGGTGCGCCACCGACCAGAACTCGCCCCCGCCGTCGGTGAGATCGCGCAGGTAGCAGAAGCTGCCCCACGCGTCGCAGGTGGGATCCTCGTGCCAGCGGGTCACCGCCAGGTTGCGCCAGCGGCTGTAGCCGCCGCCCGAGTTGGTCACCGCCACGTGGTAGCTGCCGTTGGACAGCAGCTGCACCGCGGGCGCGGGCGTGCTCGGCGTGGTGAACACGCGCAGGTTCTGCTCCGCCACGCCCGCCGTCTCGCCCACCGCCGAGACCTCGGCCGGGTGCGGGTAGATGGACGGCGTCCGCGGCACGCGCTCCTGCAGCAGCAGGTCGGTGGCGCGGAACGCCGGATCCGAGTCGAAGCGCCGCTGCATCGGCCGGTCGAGCAGCAGGTAGGCGAAGCTCAGGAACGCCATGCCCTGGTGGTGCGCCATGAACGAGCGCACCGTCACGCTGTCCTTGCCGCGCGGGATGCGCGCGGGCGTGTAGTCGATGGCCTCGTAGAAGCCGTACTGGCCGAGCTGGCCGTCCTTGGCCAGGCGCCGCAGGTTGGCGCACGAGGCCTCGGGATCGACCATGAGCGCCATGGCGCTCGCGTACGGCGCGATCACGACGTCCTCGGCGAGGCCGCGCTTGAAGCCGAGGCCGGGCACGCCGAACGCGCGGTACTGGTAGTTGAGCTGCGTGTCGGTCTTGTTGTAGCCCGACTCCGAGACCCCCCAGGGCACGCCGCGCTCGCGGCCGTACTCGATCTGGCGCTCGACCACGCCGCGGTAGGTCTCGCCCAGGATGGTGCGCCCGTAGGTGGGCATGACGAGGAGCGGCATGAGGTACTCGAACATCGAGCCGCTCCACGACAGGAGCGCCGGCTTGCCCACCGAGGTGGTGAGCAGCCGGCCCAGGCTGAACCAGTGCTCCTGCGGCAGCTTGCCCTGCGCGATCGCCACGAAGCTGGCCAGGCGCGCCTCCGACGCGAGCAGATCGTAGAAGCTAGCGTCCAGGCGATGGTCGCCGACATTATAGCCGATGGCCAGCAGGTGGCGGTCGCGGTCGTAGAGGAACTCGTAGTCCAGATCGGCGAACTCGGTGCAGCGCGCGGCCAGCAGGCGCAGCTCGGACACCCGCGCCGCCGCGCGCGCGGCCGCGAGCCGCAGCGCGTCGCGCAGCCGGGTCAGCGCGAGCACCTGCGCGTCGGGCGCCACGCCCGCGCCGGCACGCGCCAGCGCACGCTCGAGCTCCGGGACCAGCGTCTGCTCGAGCGCCGCGGTCTCGGCCAGCGTCGGCCCGTGGTCGAGGCGCGTGAGCGCGTCGCCGAGCTTGCCCGGCTCGCCGGCGCCGGAGGACAGCAGCGCCCATGGCGCCAGGTGCAGGAGCTCGTCGAGCGCGTGCCGGCACTGTGCCTCGAAGGCCTGCGCCCACCAGACGAGCTCGGCGTCGTCGCCGTGCGCGAGCGCCGTGCGCAGCCGCTCGGGCGCGCCGGCGACCAGCCGCTCGAGCAGCACGCGCGCACCCGAGATCGTGTCCGGCGCCGCCACCAGCACCGGGCGGAGCCGGGCGATGTCCGCGATCACGAGCGGAAAAGCGTGCGCGGCCTCGGTCAGGACGTCGATCGTGTCGACGAGGCCCGCGAAGGTGCGCGTGCGATACACCGGCAGGCTGGCCAGCTCGTTCAGGCCGGCGGCGAGCGTGAGCAGGTGTCCGGCCAGGTTGCCGCTGTCCACGGTGGACACGTACATCGGCCGGAGCGGCTCGAGCGTGCGCGTGTCGTACCAGTTGTAGAAGTGGCCGCGGTAGCGCTCCAGCTTATCCAGCGCGCCCAGCGTCAGCGTCGTGCGCTCGATCATCTGGGCGACCGGGAGGTAGCCGAAGTCGTACGCGGCCAGGTTGGCGGTGAGCGCCAGGCCGATGTTGGTCGGCGAGGTGCGGTGCGCCGCGCCCTGGGGCGGATCTTCCTGGAAGTTGTCAGGCGGCAGGTGGTGGTCCGTGGCCACGACGAAGGCCTCGAAGAAGCGCCAGGTGCGGCGCGCGACCAGGCGCAGGAAGGTCACGTCGTCGGCTGCCAGGTGGTGCGGCTGGACGACGAGCGGCTGGCTCACCCACCAGGTCAGCGCGGGCGCGAGCGCCCACAAGGCGAGTACCGGCGCCGCCATCGGCAGCGCAGCGCGCGCGTCCAGCAGCAGCAGCAGGCCGGCCAGCGCCGCGGCCGCGGACACCGGCGCGATCCACATGGTCCGATAGACGCCGCCCAGGTGCTTGCGCGCGCCGCGCTGCGCGTCGGCGGCGGTGCGCCACTCGAGCAGGTTGCGCCGGGTGAACAGCAGCCGCCCGGTGGTGCTCAGGATCGCGGCGACGCTGAGGTAGGCATCGTAGGGCAGGCACGCCAGCGCGAAGCCCTCGCGCACCAGCTGCAGCGACAGGGTGGCGGCGATCTCGCGGGTGTGGTGGTAGCGCGGCAGCTCGGTGGGCTTGCGCGCGAGCTGGGCGGCGGCGGCGATGAGGCCGGGCAGCACCAGGATCGCCGCCACCACCGCCGACGCGAACCAGCCCATGCCGGGGACCATCCAGCCGCCCACGAGCAGCACGAACAGCGCGATCGGCACCAGGCTGCGGCGCAGGTTATCGAGGATCTTCCACTGCGACAGCCAGGAGAGCGGGTTCTGCACGCCGCGCCCATCGGCGCCGGGGACGCGCCGGCCCAGCCACGCGGCGATCTGCCAGTCGCCGCGCAGCCAGCGGTAGCGACGGCTGACGTCGGCGCCGTACGTCGACGGGTAGTCCTCGAACAGCAGCACGTCGCTCACCAGGCCGGCGCGCGCGTAGCCGCCCTCGAGCAAGTCGTGGCTGAGCACGCGGTTCTCGGGCAGGCGCCCGGCGGTGGCCTGGCGGAACGCGTCGACGTCGTAGATGCCCTTGCCCACGAACGAGCCCTCGTCGAAGACGTCCTGGTAGACGTCGGAGACCGCGCGCGTGTAGGGGTCGATGCCGGGCTCGCCGGCGAGCAGGCTGGCGAAGCGCGAGGCGCGCGCGCTCGCCATGGTGATGGCGACGCGCGGCTGCAGGATCGCGTAGCCCTCGCTGACGCGGCCGAGCGCGGGGTCGTACTGCGGGCGGTTGAGCGGGTGCGCCATGGTGGCGGCGAGCTCGCGCGCCGAGTCGCGCGGCAGCTGGGTGTCGCTGTCGAGCGCGATGACGTACGTCACGCCCTGCAGGTGCTCGAGGTCGCCGACGATCTTGGCGAAGCGCGAGGCGTCGCCGCGCAGCGCCGCGTTCAGCTCCTCGAGCTTGCCGCGCTTGCGCTCCCAGCCCATCCACACGCGCTCGCGCGGGTTCCAGCGGCGCGGTCGGTGGAAGAGGTAAAACGGCGCGGCGCGCCCGTGCGCCTCGTGGCGCGCGTTGAGCGCGTCGATGCCGTCGCAGGCGCGCTGCAGCAGCGCCTCGTCGCCGTCCAGCTGCTCCTGCGCGGCGTCGCGGAAGTCGGTGACCAGGGCGAACGCGAGCTGGCGATCCGGGTTGGCCAGGTAGCGGACCTCGAGCGACTCGAGCAGGCCGTCGATCTCGCTGGCCTCGGTGAGCATGGTCGGCACCGCGACCAGCGTGCGCTGCGAAGGCGGGATGCCCTTCGAGAAGTCGAGCCGCGGCACCAGGCGCGGCCGCACCAGCAGCGTCGCCGCCCAGTGCACGATCGCGATGGCCAGCTGGCCGGTGGCGACCACCAGCAGTGCCGCCAGCGCCAGCTGCACCCACGACGGCAGGCCCTCGGTGGGCGCGACGAACGCGAGCAGCGCGCTGGCGCCGAAGGTGAGCGTAAAGATGGTGCTACCGTAGGCGATCAGGCGCCCCCGGCGCACCAGGCGCCGCGTGAGCAGCCGCGCACCGCGCCGCATGTGCACCGTGCGCTCGAGGCGGGCGCGGCCCTCGTCGACGAGAAAGTAGCCCACGTGCGCGCTGCGACCGGCGCCCGC
>JBKJOI010000169.1:0-6571 GCA_046595695.1 Haliangiales bacterium
GAGGCGTACGCCGAGCAGATCGGTCTCGTCCAGCTCCGACAGGTCCCACTTCGCCTGGATGACCGCCTTGCGGATTTCCTGGATCGACTCCGGCGTGTGCTGTGCCGAGAACCCTTCAGGAAGCGAGTGCTGCGGTGTCGCGGACGCCAGGTCAGCGAGGATGCGCTCGACGATCAACAGGTCGATGTCGTCGCCGCCGAGGTGGGTGTCGCCGTTGGTCGAGCGGACCCGGAAGACTCCGTTGTCGAGCTCGAGGATCGAGATATCGAAGGTGCCGCCGCCGAGGTCGTAGACCGCGACGCGTTCCTTGACGCCGCGGTCGATGCCGTAGGCGAGCGCGGCCGCGGTCGGCTCGTTGATGATGCGCAGCACCTCGAGGCCGGCGATGCGCCCGGCGTCCTTGGTGGCCTGGCGCTGCGCGTCGTCGAAGTACGCGGGGACCGTGATGACCGCCTCGGTGACCGCCTCGCCCAGGTAGTCCTCGGCGGTCTGCTTCATCTTGGTCAGGACCATCGCGGACACTTCGGGTGGCGAGTAGGTGCGATCGCGGACCGAAACCGCGGCGTCGCCGTTGTCGGAGGCGACCACCAGGTAGGAGGCCACCGCGGCGTGGCGGCGGACCTCGACGTCCTCGGCCTTGCGACCCATGAGGCGCTTGACCGCGTAGACGGTGTTCTGTGGGTTGGTGAGCGCCTGGCGCTTGGCGATCTGGCCGACCAGCCGCTCGCCGTTGTCGGCGAAGCCCACGACCGATGGCGTGGTCCGGTTGCCCTCCGAATTGGGGATCACCACCGTCTGCTCGCCATCGAGGATGGCGACGCACGAGTTGGTGGTGCCGAGATCGATCCCGACGACCTTGCCCATTCCCGCCTAGCTCTCCCCGCCGGGTTTGTCCTGGCCGGGTGCCTGGGGCTCGCTCGTGGCCACGGCGCCGGGCGCAGTCTCGCCGGGCGCGGACGCCTCGGCGGGTGGGCGCGCCACCGCGACCATCGCTGGACGGATGAGGCGGGTGCCCATGAGGTAGCCCTTCTGCATCTCGACGACGATGGTACCCGCCGGCTTGTCGGCGGTCTCGATCTGCGAGATGGCCTCGTGGCGCGCCGGATCGAAGGGCTCGCCCAGCGACGGGAAGGCCTTGACCTCGAAGCGATCGAGCGCCGAGCCGAACTGCCGCAGCACCAGCTTGACGCCGTCGGCGATGCTCGAGGCGGCCGCGCCGCCCGCGGTGGCGTCGGCGGCCAGCAGCGCGCGCTCGAGGTTGTCGGCGACCGGGAGCATCTCGCGCAGCACGTCCTCGCGCGCCTTGGCGCGCGCCTCGTCGACGTCCTTGCGGCTGCGCTTGCGGAAGTTGTCGAAGTCGGCGGCCGTGCGCAGCAGGCGCTCGTGCAGCTCCTTCTTGTCCTTCTCGAGCGCCGCCAGCTTGTCGCCCGGGGTGCCGTCGGTCTCCTGCTCCTTGACCGCGCCCTCGACCTCGACCGGGATGTCCACCTGCCCACCCGGCTTGTCCTCCGACCTCGTCTCGTCCGTCATCGTGCGGTTGTTTTACACCACTTGCGGGGTTACTTACCGACGATCAATCCGGTCACCAGCTCGGCCGTGAAGTCGACCAGAGGGATCACCTTGGAATAGTTCATGTAGGTGGGGCCGATCACGGCGATGGTACCCACCGGTCGGTCGCCCGGGCCGTAGTTCGAGGCCACGACCGAGACGTCGGCGAACGACGCGAACGGCGTCTCGGCGCCCAGCCACACCTGGATACCGTCGGCGGACAGCGTACGATCGAGGAGGCCGATGATGCGCTCCTTCTCCTCGAGCGCCGCGAGCAGCGCGCGCACTTTGTCGAGCCCGGGCGGCTCGCCCGCCTGGCTGGTCGCGGCGTCGACGAGGTTGGCCGAGCCCGACACGATCACGCTGCGATCGTTGCCGGAGGCGCCGGGCACGGGCGCGAGCGCTTCTTGCCCCAGGCGCAGCGCCTGCGCGGCCAGCTGGTCGACCTGGTTCTTCTCCTTGCCCAGCTCACCCAGCACGGCGAGGCGGACGTCCTCGAGGGTGCGGCCCTCGACCTTGTCGATGAGGTCGTTCAGGTAGTTGTTGACCCGCTCGATGTCGGCGAGCTCGAGGTCGACGGGCGCGGTGAGCAGCTTGTTGTCGACCTGGCCGTTCTCGGACACCAGCACCGCGAGCAGCTGGCGCTCGCGCAGGCGCACGAACTCGACGCGGGACAGGCGCTGCCGCTCGGGCAGGGGCGTGATCACGATGGCGGCCTGCTGCGATAGCTCGGACAGGAGGCGCGAGGTCCGCTGCATGGCCTCGTCGAAGTCGCCGCCGGGCGGCAGCCCGTAGCGCTGGCGGATGTCGTCCTTCTCCTTGGTGGAGAGCGCGCGCACCTTGAGCAGCGAGTCGATGAAGAGGCGCAGGCCGGTCTCGGTGGGCACGCGGCCGGCCGAGGTGTGCGGCTGGCGCAGGAGCCCGAGCTCCTCGAGATCAGCCATGACATTGCGCACCGTCGCCGGCGACAGATCGATCCCGTAGCGGCGGGTGACCGTGCGCGACCCTACGGCATCTCCGGTGTGCAGGTACTCCTGGACGACGGCCTGGAGGATCTTGCGCGCGCGATGGTTCAGCTCCGACATCGTCGACTTACGGCCACATCTGCAGAATGCTGAAACTATAGCCCATCCGTCAGACGCACGCCCACCTCGTCGGCGAAGAGCAGGCCGCGCGCGGTCGGCCGGACGCGCTCCGCCGTCACCACCAGGAGCCCCGCGGTGCTGAGGCGGGCGAGCTCGGCGGCGACCGCGGGCGTGGCCGGCAGGGACGCGCGCGCCACGCCCAGCGACGTGCGCAGCCCGAGCCAGACGAGGTCGGCGGCGAGCTCGGCGGGGGCCAGGCGCGTGTGCTCGGCGACCAGCGGGTCGCTCGCGAGCGGCGACCCGGCCGGCGCGGCCCGGGCGCCCAGGTAGCGGACGACCGAGCGGTGGTTGCCGAAGCGCGCGGCGCCGCCGTCGGGCAGCCGCAGGAGCGAGTGCGCGCCGTTGCCGAGCCCGAGGTAGTCGGCGCCGCTCCAGTAGAGCGAGTTGTGCCGGGCGCGGCTGCCGGCGCGCGCGTACGAGCTGACCTCGTAGTGCTCGAAGCCGGCGGCGCCGAGCGTGGCGTCGGCGGCGAGGAACTGCTCGGCGCAGTCCTCGTCGGGGGCCGGGACCACCGCGCCGCGCACCACCTGCGCGTGCAGCGGCGTCTGCGCCTCGACGGTGAGCTGGTAGACGGACAGGTGATCGGGCGCAAGCTCGAGCGCGCGCGCCAGCGTCCGCTGCCAGTCGGCGAGCGAGCGCCCGGGCAGCGCGAAGATGAGATCCAGCGACACCCGCCGGAAGCCGGCCACCCGCGCGGTCTGCACGGCGCGCTCGGCCCCGCGCGCGTCGTGATCGCGGCCGAGCTGCACCAGCTCCTCGTCGCGAAACGCCTGCGTGCCGATCGACAGCCGGGTGACCCCGGCCTCGACCAGCGCGCCGAGCTTATCGGGCGTGCAATCGTTCGGGTTGGCCTCGACGGTGATCTCGAGCTCGGGGCCGGCGCCCGCGCCGCCTGCGCCGAACGCCGCGCGCACCGCGCCGATCACCCGCCCCACCTGGCGCGCGTGCCACAAGGCCGGCGTGCCGCCGCCGAAGTAGATCGATACCAGCTCGCGCCCCGGATAGCGCGGCGCCCTTGCCTGCAGCTCGGCCAGGATCGCGTCCGCATACCGCTCGTGCGGGATGTCCTCGAGCGGCGCGATCGCGATCGCGAAATCGCAGTACGGGCAGCGTGCCCGGCACCAGGGAAAATGTATGTAAACGCCGAGCTCCACCCGGGGACAGGATCTACCCTCGCAACCCCCGAGAATCCAACTACTTCTGGCGGTAAACGCGTATTTACCACCATCACCCGGCGCGCGCCTCTGGTAGAACGGAGCCTGATGTCCGCCCTCGCCGTCTACCTGGACAATGGAGCCACCACCCGCGTCGCCGACGACGTGGCGCGCGTGGTCCGCGAATGCCTCCAGGACGAGTACGGCAACCCGTCGTCGGCGCACGCCGCCGGCGTGGGCGCCGGCCGCCGCCTGCGCAGGGCGCGCGAGGCCGTGCTCGCCGCCGTCGGCGACGAGCGCGGCGTGCTCGGCGACGTGCTGTGGACCTCGGGCGGCACCGAGGCCGACGCGCTCGGCGTGCTCGGCGTCGCGCGCGCGCAGCGGGCGCGCGGGCGCCACATCGTGGTCACCGCCATCGAGCACACCGCGGTCCTGAGCGCCGCGCGCATGCTCGAGGCCGAGGGCGCCACGCTCACGGTCGTGCCGGTGACCGCCGCCGGCGTGGTCTCGCCCGACGCGATCGCCGCCGCGGTGACGCCGCAGACGGTGCTGGTCGCGTGCATGCTGGTGCAGAACGAGCTGGGCACCATCCAGCCGGTCGCCGAGGTCGCGCGCGCCGCGCGCTCGCGCAGCCCCATGGTGCTCATCCATTGCGACGCGATCCAGGCGCTCGGAAAGCTCGCGCTCGACGTGCGCGCGCTCGACGTCGACAGCCTCGCGGTCTCCGCGCACAAGCTGCACGGGCCCAAGGGCGTGGGCGCGCTGTGGCTCAAGAAGGGCACGCGCGTCACGCCGCTCTGGGGCGGCACGCAGCAGGGCGGCCTGCGCCCCGGCACCGAGAACGTCCCCGGCATCGCCGGCTTCGGCGAGGCGGCGCGCCTGGCGACCACCGGCCTTGCCGACGAACGCGCGCGCGTGGCGCTCTTGGCCGCGCGCCTGATCCACGGTGGGCTCGCCGCGGTCCCGGGCGCGACCCACAACGGTGCCGCCGCGGAGCGCGTGCCGCACATCGTGTCGCTCGCCTTCCCCGGCCTGCCCGCCGAGCCGCTCCTGCACGCCATGGAGGCGCACGGCGTCTACGTGTCGGCGGGCTCGGCGTGCTCGTCGCGCTCGCGGCGCCCGAGCGGCGTGCTCGCGGCCATCGGCGTGCGCGAGGACGCGGGCGTGCTGCGCTTCTCCTTCTCGCGCGACTCCGTCGAGGCCGACGTGGACGCCGCGCTGGCCGCGCTCGCCGCGGCCGCGCGCGACGTCGCCCCGCCCGCAGCGCGGGCTCGCTGAGCATGTCGGATCAGGCCGTCCCCGAGAGCTTCCCGTTCCTCGACTTCGACGTCGTGGTGCTGCGCTGGGCCGAGATCTTCCTCAAAGGCACCAACCGGCCGTTCTTCGAGCAGGCGCTGTACAGCCAGGTGGTGCGCCTGCTCGAGGGCATCGGCGGCGTCAAGCTGCACCGCGCGCACGCCCGGCTGCTGGTCGAGGCCCCGCGCGCCGAGATGCCGCGCGTGCTCGAGCGGCTCGGTCATCTGTTCGGCCTGCACTCCATGTCGCACGCGCGCATGTGCCCGCGTGACGTGGACGGCATCGCCGAGGTCGCCGTCGAGCTCGTGCGCGCCTCGCTCCTGCGCCGCGGCCTCGGCGGCAGCGGCGCCGCGCGGACGCGCTTCAAGGTGCAGACGAACCGGCCCGACAAGAGCTTCCCGCTCAGCTCGATCGAGGTCTCGCGCAAGGTCGGCGCGCGCGTGCAGGGCGCGCTCGAGCTGGCCGTCGACGTGCACGATCCCGAGCTCACCGTCGGCATCGAGATCGGCCACAAGGGCCGTATCTTCGCCTGGACCGATACGCTGCCCGGGCCCGGCGGCCTGCCGGTCGGATCGTCCGGGCGAGTGAACCTCCTGATCTCGGGCGGCATCGACTCGCCGGTGGCTGGCTGGCTGGCGATGAAGCGCGGCTGCACGCTGATCGCGACCTACTTCCACTCCTTCCCCTTCACTGGCGAGAAGACGCGCGAGAAGGTGATCGACCTGGTGCGCAAGCTGGCGCTCTGGCACGGACCGATCCCGCTGCACGTGGTCGGCTTCACCGACGTGCAGAAGCTCTTGCGCGAGACCGGCCCGGCCGAGCTCGCGGTCGTGCTTTACCGGCGCATGATGATGCGCACCGCCGCGATCATCGCCGAGCGCGACGGCGCGCTGGCGCTGTGCACCGGGGACAACCTGGCGCAGGTCGCCTCGCAGACGCTCGAGAACCTGACCGCCGTCGAGGACGCCTCGCCTATCCCGGTCCTGCGACCGCTGCTCACCTACGACAAGCTCGAGACCATCGCGCTGGCGCAGAAGATCGGCACCTACGACACGTCGATCCTGCCCTACGACGACTGCTGCTCGCTGTTCCTGCCGTCGCACCCGGCGACCAAGGCGCGCGCGAAGGAGTCGCGTTCGGCGGAGAAGACGCTCGATGTGGAGCGCCTCGCCGCGGAACTGGCGGAGCGCGCCGAGCGCGTCGTCGTCGAGCCGTAGCGGCGGCTTCAGCGCGCACGCCGCGCATCGAGCTGTCGCTCCGGTCCGCTACGCGGCCGCGCTAATGGCGCGCGCCGCGCGCATTGAGCTATCGCGCTTCGCGCGATTCGGTCCGCTGCGCGGCCCGGCGCCCGCTACGCGGCCCGGCGTCCGCTGCGCGGCCCGGCGCCCGCTGCGCGGCCCGGCGTCCGCTGCGCGGCCCGGCGCCCGC
>JBKJOI010000524.1:0-3816 GCA_046595695.1 Haliangiales bacterium
TCGGGCGCCGCCGGCTCGAGCGCCGGCGCGACCTCGTAGACGCGCACGCCGCGCTCGCGCCGGGCCACCCGCAGGAGCCCGCGGTGGTGCAGCCGCTCCAGCGCCGCGGTGGTCTCCTTGGACGTGCCGCCCCACGCGTTGGTCACGCGGCCGCGCCCGAACTGCGCCTCGAGCGCGCCCGGATGCGTGGGCCCTTGGTCGCGCACGCGCGCCAGCAGCTTCTGCTCGAGCGCCGACAGCCGCCCGGCCCGGCGTGGGTGCAGGAAGCGCCAGACCGGGCGCGCCACGAAGCCGTACGCGTAGAGCAGGTCCTCCTCGACGTCGAGGGTCGCGTACGATCGCTCGAGCTGCTGCGCGCGGTAACCCGCGACCCGGTGGCGCAAGATCAGGTCCTGCGCCCGCGCCGGCGCCCGGATCGGGTCTGCCTGCACGAAGCCCAGGCGATCGATCGCGTCCGCCAGCGTCGTCGGCGCGAACAGCGACTGCGTGATGGCGTGCGCGCGCGCCGCCCGGAGCGTCCCTCTCATGGCCGGAGGATGGCAGGCCCGCGCCGCGCGTGCATGCGCCACCGCGTCGAGCGTGGCCTTGCGGTAGGCTCGCGACACTTCGCCATGACCCACCTGTCCATCGATCGCGAGACCCGCGTCTGCATGTCGCTCTCGGGCCATCCCGGTAACTTCGGGACCCGCTTCCACAACCATCTCTACGAAGCGCTGGGCCTGAACTTCATCTACAAGGCGTTCTCGACGCACGATCTGGAGGCCGCCATCGCGGGCCTACGCGCGCTGGGCATCCGCGGCTGCGGCGTGTCCATGCCGTTCAAGGAGGCTTGCGTCCCGCTGATGGACGAGCTCGAGCCGTCCGCGGCCGCGATCGGCGCGATCAACACCATCGTCAACGACGACGGTCGGCTGCGCGCCTACAACACCGACTACATCGCGGTGAAGCGGCTGCTCGTGCGCCACGGCGTGAGCCCCGAGGCGAGCTTCGCGCTGCGCGGCAGCGGCGGCATGGCCAAGGCGGTGCTGGCCGCGCTGCGCGATCATGGCCTGCGCACGGGCACGATCGTCGCGCGCAACCAGGACGCCGGCCGCGCCCTGGCTCGCACCTTCGGCTTCGCCTGGAGCCCGACGTCGACCGGCCACGCCGGCCTGCTCGTCAACGTGACGCCGATCGGCATGGAGGGCAGCGCCGACGTCGACGCGCTCGCCTTCGACGAGACCATGATCGACGCGGCCAGCGTCGTCTTCGACGTCGTGGCGCTGCCGCCCGCGACGCCGCTCGTGCGCGCCGCGCGCGCGCTCGGCAAGCAGGTGATCACCGGCGACGAGGTGCTCGTGCTGCAGGGCGTGGAGCAGTTCGTCCTCTACACCGGGGTGCGCCCCGACGACGAGCAGGTGCGGCGCGCCGCCGACTTCGCGCTCCAGCGCTGAGCTGGCGCGGCGTGCGCGCGACTACACGACCAGCTTGCCGGGGTTCATCACCCCGTCGGGATCGAGCGCTCGCAGCGCGCCGGCCAGCAGCGTCATGCCCTGCGGCGACTTCTCGGCCTCCAGGTAGGGAATGTGATCGAGGCCGACGCCGTGCTGGTGGCTGATCGTGCCGTGCCCCGCGACGATGGCCCGGCTCGCGGCCGCCTTCATCGGTCGCCAGCGGGCGAGCAGCTCGCCGGCGTCGTGGGTGCGCCGGAACACGTACGTGACGTAGATGCTGGCGCCGTCCCGGTACACGTGCGAGAGGTGCGCGAAGCACAGCAGCCGCTCCCCGAACCCGCGCGCCGCGTCGTGCAGCGACTGCTTGATCGAGGCCGCGAGCGCAGAAATCTGCGCCCAGGGCGCCGCCGTCTCCAGGGTGTCGACCGCGTAGCCGAGCTCCCACAGCGTGTTGCGCAGGTAGGGCCCGCGAAACCGGTTCTGGCGCCAGCGCGCGCCGATCGGGGTGCCCGCGGGCAGCCCGCCGTGCGCACGCGCGAGCACGTACGCCTCGGCCGCCGCCTCCAGCGTGGCGCGGCGCGTGCCGGTCACGCCGAACACCATCATGCAGCGGCCGGCGCCGCGGCCGAGCAGCCGCAGCCCACGATCGAGGATCGCGCTGCCACGCGAGCCGCCGCCGAGCGCGAACGACACCGCGGTCTCGTCGGCGTCGCTGGCGCGCACCATCGACACGGCGAGCCCGGCCTGGGCGATGGCGCGCGCCGCCGCAACCGCGCCGGCCCAGTCGTCGAAGACCACGGCGTGAAAGGCCTCGTGCGCGGGCACCGGCCGCACGCGCACGATCGCCTGCGTGACCACGCCCAGCCGGCCCTCCGAGCCGAGCACGAGCTGGCGCAGATCCGGTCCCGCGCCGCTCGCCGGCAGCGCGGGCAGCTCGAGCGTGCCGGTCGGCGTCTCGACGGTGCCGCCGGCGAACATGTCCTCGATGCGGCCGTAGCGGTACGACTGCTGCCCGCTCGAGCGCGCCGCGATCCAGCCGCCCAGCGTCGAGTACTCGAACGACTGCGGGTAGTGGCCGAGCACGTAGCCGCGCTCACGCAGCTGGCGCTCGAGCTCGGGCCCGCGCACCCCGGCCTCGAAGGTCGCCAGCCGGCTGGTCTCGTCGAGCGCCAGCATCCGGCCCAGACCGCCCAGGTCGACGGTGAGCACGGGCGCGTTCCCGGCCACCGGGTTGATGTGCCCGACCACACTGGTGCCGCCACCGTAGGGAATGACGCGCAGCCCTTGCCGGCGCGCCCGATCGAGCAGCGTGCGCACATCCTCGGCGCTGCGCGGGTGCGCGACCGCGTCGGGGAAGGTGTCGATGCGCCCGCTCTTCAGCGCGACCCAGTCGGGCAGGCTGTGCCCGCGGGCGTGCAGCACGCGATCCGCTGGATCGATGGACCACGCCTCGGGCTCGAGCCGCGAGAACGGCACGCGCGCGACCACCTCGTCGAAGCGCGCGTCGGGTGCGACGACGCCGTCGCCGATGGTCTCCCGCACGAGCGCGAGCGCCCCACTGGGAGCCGCGTGGTCGAGCTCGGGTTCACCCCATCGATTCCACCTTCGCATCACGGCCCCGAGTGTAGTCGACCCCAGCCCCGCCGGGGGCCGCACGCGCCGCCCGCCTCAGCGCGCCGCAAAGCGCAGCGGGGATGTGCGATGAAGACGGCCACAGCGTGAAGCGCATCTCGATGCGCTTGTCGCGATACGCTGTGGCCATGAGCCGCAGCGACCCGAACGACCCGAGCGACGAAGAAGCCGTACGCACCGCGAACCAGCAGTTCTACCGGGCGTTCGAGTCTCTCGCGCTGCCGCAGATGGAGTCCGTGTGGGCTCACGAGGGCCAGGTCACCTGCGTCCATCCTGGCTGGCCGCTCGCCGAGGGCTGGCCGGCGGTGCGCGCGAGCTGGTCCACGATCTTCAGCAACACCCCCGCGATTCGCTTCGAGGTGACCGGCGAGCGCATCGAGGTGAGCGGCGAGCTGGCCTGGGTCGTGTGCGTCGAGCGCATCTCGGCTGGTGAAGACCGCGGCGCCGTCCTCGCCACCAACGTCCTGCGCCGCGGCGCCGACGGCCGCTGGCGCATGGCGCACCACCACGGCTCGCCGTACATCGCGCCGCGCCCGGTGCGCGCCCTGCCGACGGCACCTCCGCCCGGGAAGCTCGTCAACTGAGCAGCGGGCGCGAAACGGAAGTCGCGGCGCTCCGGCCTCGCCGCCGGTCCACCTCGCCGAGGTACACGAGAAACTCGACGAGCAACCTTCGTTCCTCGCCGCGCAGCTCGTACAGCCGCGAGGTCAGCTCGGACGACGGAACCGTGGCCAGCGTGTTCGTGCGCATG
>JBKJOI010000616.1:0-9521 GCA_046595695.1 Haliangiales bacterium
CGCCGGCTCGCGAGGCCTCGGCCGCGACCAGCGGGGTGACGCTGTCCGCGGTGAGCTGGATCTGCATGAGCTGCGTCGCGCCGCCGGCGGCGGCGAGCAGCTCGAGCCGGTGCGGCCCGGGCGTGAGACGCAGCACGCGCATGGGGCCCTGGCCGAGCTCCTTGCCGTCGAAGACGACGCGCGTGTCCGCCGGGATCCCGGGCAGCTCGAAGCCCGCGGTGAGCGGCAGGGCAGGGGCGGCTGCCGCGGCCACCGGCACGACCGGCGCCGCGGCCGGAGCAGGTGCCGGATCCGGGGCCGCCTCGGACGGCGCCAGCGCCGGCTTCGCGATCGGCGCACGCGCCTGATCCGCGCCGCCGCCATCCTTCTTCAGCTCGGTCACCGCGAGGTACGCGCCGCCCGCGATCGCGCCGACGGCCAGCAGCCAGAGCCAGAGCCGACGCGGGCGCGTGCTCGGTTGCAGGTCGTCGGTCGACTCGGTGAGCGAAGGCGCGAGCTGCGCGTGCGAGTGCGCAGGCGCCCGGAGCGGCGAGACCTCCTGAGCACGCGCCATCGCCGCGACCGCGCCGACCGGCAGGTGCGCGAGCACCGAGCCGGGGCGCGAGGTCATCTGCAGGTTCTGCGGCGCCGCGGCCACGACGGCGGCGGCAGCAGCGGCGATGGCCCGGTCGTCGTCGAAATCCAAGGGCCCGTCCTGGGGCTCTTCCTCGAGCTCCTCGGGATCGAGCATCGGCGGCTCGGCCGGTGCGGCTCTCATCGCCTGGCTGGCGCGCGTCGCCGGCGGTGCCGCCACCTGCGACTCGACGTTGATCGGGATCGCGGCGTCCGAGCCGTCGGCGCCCTCGTCCTCGACCAGACCCTCGATCTCGTCGAACTGCTCGAACCAGGTGTCGTGGCCCAGGTGCGGCGCGGTCGAGGCGCGCGCCGAGGCGGCGTTCAGCTCACTCGGCACGATGGTGCCGCGTGCCAGCCGCTGCGGCCCCGTCTGCGCGGGCTCGGACTTCAACTTGGGTTCGAGGCGCGGATTCTGAGCATCCGCAATGAACCTCGTGATCGCGCTCGACTCGGTGTTCGACATGAACTCCTCCGGAGTGAGACGCTTGGTTCTCGGGCCGTATGACTCGAAGCGTGGCAGAACGCCCCGCCTTCCATTCATGCGGTTATTCGACAACCCTACGGCATCTCAGGAACTTCTTAATGACCATTGCTCCCGGCCCGTCGGCCGCAACCTAGGTGGTGCACGGGGTGGACCAATGCGGGGCCCACCTTCTAAGGTGGGGATCGGAATGGGTGCGCCTCCCTTGAACCGCCCCGTGAACGATGCCGCCGCCGAGGCCTGGCTGGCCGAGCTCGACGCGCGCAACCTCGACAACGTCGCGCGCACCGGGAGCTACCTCACGCTCTACGCGCACACGCGCGAGCGCGGCGCCGAGCTGCCGTGGCTGTTCATGGCCCACCTCGTCTCGCGCAACGCCGGCTACCTCATGACCGATCTCGCGCGCACGCTCGCGCGCCCGGCGCACGAGCCCGCGCTCACCGCCGCGATCGAGAACCTCATGGCGCTGCTCGAGCGCGCCAACTTCCTCATCTTCCACGACGCCTGGTTCCACGTGCTCCACCATGTGCTCGGGCGCAGCGCCGCGCTGCCCGCGGGTCGTACGCCCGCGTTCGTGCGCGCCGCGTGGCCGCGCTACGAAACCGCCGCCGCCGCGGGCGTGACGCCGGCGCTCGAGCGCGCTCTGGTCATGGACCTCGTCCACAACGAGCAGCACTTCATCGAGCGCCGCGTGGTCCACGATCCGCGCTTCGCGCCCGGGCTGCGCGCGATCGAGATGATCGAGCAGCTCGGCCGCGAGCAGCCGATGCACTTCCCCGACGTCCCCGGCGCCGCACCCAGCGACATCCGTGTGGGCCGCTTCGCCGATCTCGAGCGCCGCATCGCCACCGGCGCGCGCATCTTCGACGAGGTCCTCGCCGATCGCGGCCGGCGCGACGCGCTGTTCGCCTGGGCGCTCGCGCATCCGCATACCGGCTCGCGTGTCGTCCACGGGGGCAAGCCGGGCCCGACCCTGCGCGAGGCCTGGCCGGTCGCGCGCGTGCTCGCGCTCTTGCCTGGGTTGCACGCACCCCCCGAGCCGGACCCAACGTACCCGTAACACGCCGTATTCCCCGCATGCATGGTTACAGGGTAGAGTGCGGGAATGCGATATCTCGGCGGTGTGTGGGTCGTCCTGGGGGCCATGAGCATGATGACCGTGGCCTGCGGCGGCGAGCTGGACGACGGGGATACGGCCGCTGGACCGGGGCAGGTGACCCAGGCGCTCACGCCGAGCGGATTGCCGCCGGTGAACTCGCTGCCGACGCCGCAGACGGTGAACGAGGACAGTCCGCTGTTCTTCTCCGGGCTCGCCGGCAACGCGATCACCGTCTCCGATGGCGACAACCTCACGTCGACGGTGCAGATCATCGTCACCAACGGGGTCTTCTTCGCCGAGGTGACCACCGGCGTCACCATCGGTGGCAACGGTACATTCAGCGTGACGCTCAGCGGCGAGATAAACGGCGCCAACGGGGGCATCAACAAAGCCCTCAACGGTTCCCGCTACGTCCCCTCCGCCAACTACAACGGCCCGTCCACGCTGCAGATGAACTCCAGCGACAACAACGGCGAGGCCGACTTCGACGTCCTCAACATCACGGTTACCGCGTTCAACGATCCCCCGGTCAACAACGCCCCGACCTCGGTCCAGGGCACGACCGAGGACGTCCCCGCGGCCTTCAACCTCTCGGTCACCGACGTCGATGTGGCCGGCGCGCCCATGGCGATCACGCTCACCGCCTCCAACAGCACGCTCATAACTCTGCCGACGTTGGTCGGGCTGAGCTTCTCGTCAGGCGACGGTTCGGCCGACGCATCGATGACCTTCACCGGCACCCTTCCCAGCATCAACACCGCGCTGAACGGTCTCGTGATCACCCCGCCGCTCAACTTCATCGGCCCGAGCACGCTCCAGATCACCAGCTTCGATCAAGGCGCGACCGGCAATGGCGATCCGGGCGCCGACAACGACACCGTCAACATCAACTGGGCCGCGGTCAACGACCCGCCGGTCAACACCGTCCCGGCGGCGCAGACCATCGTCGAGGAGAGCTCGCTCACCTTCTCGTCGGGGGCCGGCAACCGGCTGTCCCTGATCGACGTCGACGCGACCACCGCGCTCGTGCAGGTCACGCTCACCGCGTCGACCGGCACGATCACCCTCGGCTCGCCGGGCCTGGTCACCTTCACGGCGGGCGACGGCACCGCTGACCAGGGCATGACCTTCAGCGCGACGCTCACCAACCTCAACACGGCGCTCAACAACACCGCGTATTCACCCGGCGCCAACTTCTCCGGCACCGCGACGGTCACCATGACCTCGAACGACCTAGGCAACAGCGGCAGCGGCAGCGCGGGCTCGGACGTGGACGCCGTGACCGTCAACGTGACGGGCGTGAACGACGCGCCGGTCAACACCGTCCCGGGCGCCCAGGTCACCAACGAGGACGTCGCCCGCGAATTCTCGACCGGCAACGGCAACGCGATCGCCGTGGCCGACGTCGACGCGCCGTCCCTGCAGGTCACGCTCACCGCAGCGAACGGCTCCGTGACCCTCGGCTCCACGGCCGGCCTCAGCTTCCAGGCGGGCGACGGCACGGCTGACGCGACCGTGACCTTCACCGGCACGGTGACCTCGATCAACGGGGCGCTGAACGGCACCCAGTACATCCCGACGCCCAACGCCAACGGCGCGGGCTCGCTCACCGTGACCACCAGCGATCTCGGCGCCACCGGCGGCGGCGGCGCGCTCACCGACCAGGACACCATCGGCATCACGATCGTCTCGGTGAACGACGCGCCCGACGCGGTCAACGACGCGGTCACCGTCAACGAGGACGCGCCGACCACCAACGTGCCCGTGCTTGCGAACGACAACTTCGTGCCCGACGTGGGCGAGACGCTCACGGTCACCGCGGTGAGCGTGCCGCTCCACGGCACCGCCGCGATCAGCGGCGGCACGGTCGTCCAGTACACCCCGGCGGCGAACTACAATGGCCCCGATGCGGTCACGTACACGATAAGCGATGGCAACGGCGGCACCGACTCTGCGACGCTGACCATCACGGTCAACAGCGTCAACGATCTGCCGGTCGCGAACGCGGACAGCTTCACGGTCACCGAGAACACGACCGCGAACGCCTTCGCGGTGCGCGACAACGACAGCTCCGCGCCGGACCTGGGCGAGACCCTCACCATCACCGCGTCGAGCGCTCCGCTGCACGGCACCGCCACGATCACCGGCACCGGGGCGAACACCGCGATCTCGTACACACCGGCCACGAACTACAACGGCCCGGATAGCTTCACGTACACGATCTCCGATGGCAACGGCGGCTCGGCGACGGCGACCGTCTCGGTGACCGTCACCTCCGTCGACATCCAGCCGGGGGCGGTGAACGACGTGCTCTCCGTGGCCGAGGACGGCAGCGGCACGGTCGACGTGCTGGCCAACGACACCGGGCTGGGTGACACGCCGATCACGCTCGCGATCATCGCGCCCCTGTCGGCGCACGGCACGGTTCAGATCCAGTCCGACGGCCGCACCGTGCTCTACACGCCGGCCGCGAACTACAGCGGCGCCGACGAGATCAACTACCGGATCACCGACAGCGACGGCGACGTCGCCAACGCGAAGGTGAGCGTGACGGTGCTGGTGGGCGACGACCTCCCCGTCGCCGTCCCCGACGTCGTGACCATCGTGGAGGACAACTCCGTCGTGCTCACGGTGCTCGGCAACGACACCGGCCTGTTCGATCCGCCGCTGGTGGTGACCGTCGTGGAGGAGCCGGCCAGCGGCACGGTCACCATCGCGATGAACAACACCGCCTCGTACGTGCCGGACCCCAACGCCTTCGGCGTAGACACCTTCAAGTACCGGGTGACCGACGGCGACGGCGACTTCTCGCAGGCCACGGTGACGGTCACGGTCTCCGGGGTCAACGACGCGCCCGTCGCGGTGGACGACACCGCGTCGACGCGCGTCGACATGCCGATCACGATCGACGTGAAGGCCAACGACTCGGATCCCGACCTGAACCCGCTCACGGTCACCGCCGTGACGGTCCCGACCAGCGGCACCGCGACCATCAGCGCCACCGGCAAGATCGACTACGTACCCGCGGCGGGCACGGTCCCCCACACAGCGACGTTCGACTACACGATCTCCGATGGGCAGGGACAGGTCGACGTGGCCAAGGTGACCGTGGGGGTCGGGCTCGACAGCGACGGCGACGGCCTGCTCGACGCCGACGAGGTTTCGATCCACGGCACCGATCCGGCGAACCCCGATAGCGACAGCGACTTCATCTCCGACGGCGTCGAGGTCAACACCACGCTCACCAACCCGGCCGACGACGACAGCGACGACGACGGCTTCCTGGACGGCAACGAGGACCGCAACGACGACGGCGTCGTCGGCGCCGACGAGACCGATCCCAACGACGCCGACAGCGACGCGGACGGCGTCCAGGACGGCACCGAGCTGGGTCTCGACGCCGCGCAGGGCGACGACACCGCTCCAACGTTCGTCCCCGACGCGGATCCCGAGACCACGACCGATCCGACCGTCGCCGACACCGATGGCGGTGGGAATCCAGACGGCGAAGAGGACGCCAACCACAACGGTCGCGTCGACTCCGGCGAGACCGATCCCAACGACGCCGCCGATGATCCGGGGCCCCCGGACACCGACGTCGACGGTGTGCCGAACGCGACCGACAACTGCATGAGCGCGTACAACCCCGATCAGGCGGATGACGACGCTGACGGCATCGGCAACACCTGCGATACGGCCGAGGAAGATGGCTGTGGTTGCCGCGTCGGTGCGCGGCCGGCGGGTCAGAACGGCGCGGCCGCGCTGCTGCTACTCGGCCTCGCTGCCGTGGTCGGTGGCGCGCGGCGCAGGGGGCGCGCCCGCCGCGGGTAGTCTCCCGCTCACCTCGCTCCCTGTTCAGCGGACGCTGAGTGCGTGCTAGGGTCGGCCTCGATGAATGCCAGAGCGGTGGGTTTGCTGATCGTGGGGTTTACGGCCTGTGGCGACGCGGCGCCGCCGGCGGCACCCGACGTCTCGTATCCCGAGATGGGCTCGCTGAGCGAGCCGGCGGGCAAGGGCAGCTTCCGGTTCGGTGCCGCCAGCGCGGCCACCCAGATCGAGGACCTGAACACCAACACCGACTGGTACTGGTTCACGCTGCCGGTGGCCGAGGGTGGCCGGGGCCAGGGTACGCCCGTCGGCGACGCGGCCAAGGGTTACAGCAAGGCGATCGAGGACGTCGCGCTGATCTCGCAGGCGAACCTGGACTCGTACCGGTTCAGCGTCGAGTGGGCGCGCATCGAGCCGCAGCGCGACGTCTACGACGAGGCGGCCATCCAGCACTACCTCGAGCTCCTGGACGCGCTGATCGCCGCGGGCGTCCGGCCGATGATCACCGTGCACCACTTCTCCAACCCGGTGTGGGTCGACGACCCGCGCGACCCTGACTGCGCGAACGGCCCCGGCGCCGCGAACCTGTGCGGGCTCGGGCATCCGGTCGGCGGGGCGCTCGTGGTCGCCGAGATGGCGCAGTTCGCCGGGCTCCTCGCCGATCGTTTCGGCAGCCGCGTCGACGAGTGGGGCACGCTGAACGAGCCGGTGAACTACCTGCTCGCGAGCTACGGGCTCGGCTACTTCCCGCCCGGCAAGAATTACATCTTCATGTTGCTCGAGAAGTTCATCCCGGTCGTGCGCGACTTCATGAGCGCGCACGCGGCGATGTACGCGGCCATCAAGGCGGGGGACACGGTGGACGTCGACGGCGACGGCGTCGCCGCAGCGGTCGGGCTCACGCTCTCGGTGGGCGAGTGGACGCCGGCGAACGACAACCTGCCCTCGGTGGATCCGATCGACGTCGCGGCGCGCGACCGCCTGATCTACGTCTACCACCACATGCTGATCGACTCGTTCCAAAATGGCACCTTCGACGCCGACCTCGACGGCACGCCCGACGAGGAGCACCCCGACTGGGCGAACACGCTCGACTGGCTGGGCGTGCAGTATTACTTCCGCACCGGCGTGAGCGGCCAGCCCGGCATCGTGCCGGTGCTCGAGCTCACGCCGTGCTTCGGCGAGTTCGACCTGGGGTCGTGCCTGCCGCCCACCGATCCAACGTTCTGCGTGCCGACGATGGGCTACGAGTACTACCCGGAGGGCCTGTACAACGTGCTGCACGACTTCGGCGCGCGCTACCCCGACCTGCCGCTCCTGGTCTCGGAGTCGGGCATCGCGACGCAGGTGGGCGAGCGGCGCGCCGAGAACGTCGTGCGCGCGCTCGAGCAGATCGACCGCGCGGTGAAGGAAGGCGTCGATGTGCGCGGGTACTACCACTGGAGCCTCTACGACAACTTCGAGTGGGCCGAGGGCTTCGTGCCGCGCTTCGGCCTCTACACGGTGGACTACACCACCTACGAGCGGACGCCGACGCTGGGCGCGACCGTGCTGGGCGAGATCGCGGGCGCGCGCATCATGACCAAGGCGCTGCGCGCCACGTACGGCGGCCTCGGGCCGATGACGCCCGAGCCGTCGGTGCCCGAGGACTTCGAGTTCTGCTACGAGCTGATGGAGTAGCGTCCGTGCGCGTCGCGGCGGTCGCGGCGGTCGGGCTCGCGGGCGCGGGCGCGCTCGGAGCGCTGGGCGCGTGCGGGGGCGGCGTCGGCGCCGGCGCCGGCGGCTCCGCTGATGCCGGCACGCCGCGCGTGGCCGAGCCGGCGCTGAGCGCGCTCGCGCGCCCTGACGCGGCCCCCGCTCGCACGAGCACCTCCGGCTGCGACGGCGCGCGGCTGCGCGCGCTGCCCGCGGACCTCGCCGCGCCCGGGCCCTGGCCGGTGGGCGTCCGCACGCTCCGGGTTGCCGGGCTGCGCGTCGAGATCTGGTACCCGGCGCGGCCCGGCAGCGAGGCCGGGCAGGTGCCGGTCGCCTACGACCTCGCCGAGGTGCTGCCGCCCGCCGACGCGCGGCGCCTCGCCGCGGCGGGCGTGACGCTGCCGCTGGTGCCGTGCGCGTGCGTCCGCGATCTGCCGCTCGACGACACGCACGGGCCGTATCCGCTCGTGCTGTTCGTCCACGGCCTGACGCTGTTCCGCTTCGAATCGGTGACGCTCACCGCCCACTGGGCCAGCCGCGGCTTCGTGGTCGTCGCCGCCGACTTCCCCGGCGCGACGCTCGCCGACGCGCTCACCGACCAGCCGCGTCGCGATCCGACCGCGGACGCTGCGCGCCTCCTCGACGCGCTCGCCGCCGCGGCCGCGCCCGCGCCCGCGGCGGTCGGCGGCGCCGCCGACCCGCTCGCCTTCCTCGCCGGGTATCTCGACACCAAGCGCCTCGGCATCACCGGCCACAGCCTGGGCGGCGAGGTCGCGTCGCGGCTCTCACGTAGCCGCGGCGACGTCGTGATCACCATGGCCGAACGCGGCGTCGAGCCCAACGCGCGGCGCTTCGCCACCCTCGTCGTCGGCGCGCTCGATGATCGGGTCGAGCGCTACGCGCGCCAGCAGCGCGGCTACGCCGGGTCGCCCGCGCCGAAACGCCTGGTCGGCATCACCGGCGCCGGGCACATGAGCTTCTCCGACGTGTGCAGCGTGGCCGTCGAGCGCGGCGGGCTCACCGCCGTGGCGCACGCCAGCGGGGTACGCATGAAGGGCTTCCTGGCCCGGCTCGCCGACCACGGCTGCACCCAGATCACGCTCGCCCCGGCGCGCGCGTGGACGGTGATCCGCGCGGTCACCAGCGCCGCGCTCGAGGAGGTCCTGTACTGCCGCCCCGACACCGCGCGCGTCTTCGACGAGCTGCGCGCGCGCTACCCGGACGTCGGCGAGCTGCGCATCGATCCGTAGCGCGCCGCGGCGCCGTGGCGCGCCCACTTACCGCCCGCATCAGCACTCGATGATGTTCACCGCCAGGCCGCCGCGCGCCGTCTCCTTGTACTTGGAGCTCATGTCCGCGCCGGTCTGACGCATGGTCGCGATGACCTTGTCGAGCGACACCTTGTGCGTCCCGTCGCCCTGCAGCGCCAGGCGTGCCGCGTTGATCGCCTTCACCGCGCCCATCGCGTTGCGCTCGATGCACGGCACCTGCACCAGCCCGCCGATGGGATCGCAGGTGAGCCCCAGGTTGTGCTCCATGCCGATCTCGGCGGCGTTCTCGACCTGCGCGGGCGTGCCGCCCATGACCTCGGCGAGCGCGCCCGCGGCCATCGAGCAGGCGACGCCGACCTCGCCCTGGCAGCCGACCTCGGCGCCGCTGATCGACGCGTTCTTCTTGTACAGGATGCCGATGGCGCCGGCGGTGAGCAGGAAGCGCATGGCGCCGTCGTCGTCCGCGCCCGGGACGTAGCGTGCATAGTAGTGGAGGACCGCGGGGACGATTCCCGCCGCGCCGTTGGTCGGC
>JBKJOI010000080.1:0-18110 GCA_046595695.1 Haliangiales bacterium
CTCGGCGCGCCGGAAGCAGCGCTTGAGCGACTCCAGCACCACCTGCGGCCGCAGCGAGCCGAACGGATCCACGGTGGCGATGCCCAGGCGCTGGCCGTCGCAGCGAAGCTCGACCTCGACGCACGCCGGGCCGTCGAGCGTGACCTTCACCGAGCGAGGGAGATCTGCGTACATATGGTGGCCGCTGCCGTCGGTGGGCGCGTTGTAGAGCGCGTTGGTGATCATCTCGTCGGCGGCGACCAGCAGGACGTCGACGATGCGCGAGCGAATCCGGTGGGTCACGCCGAACGCGCGCACCCAGTCCAGGAGCTCGTCGCGCTGCGACGCGCTGCGGCACACGAAGCGCTCGGGCGCGCCCGCGCCGGTGAAGTAGCGGGCCATGCCGAACAGATCGTTCGACAGCAGCTTGTCGACGGTGACCGCGAGGTCGAGCCCGGCGTCGCCGTCACGCCACGTCATGATATGGGCGACCCCGTGGTGCTCGATGAGCGCCCGGAACGCGGCGTCGGCGACGTCGCCGGCCACCACGACGCGCGGCTGCTCCTCGGCGGGGATACGCGCGAGCGCCTCGATCGTCTGCTCGCGCGCGGCCGCCGAGTTGCAGCGCAGCACCACCACGTCGTGCGGGCTGTAGGGCCGGCCCAGGTCGAGCTCGTCGACGTAAGCGAGCCGATCGCCGAAGCTGGAGGTCGTCCCCAGCGGGTTGGGGCCGCCGACGACGACGACGCAGGCGGGCCGGGACGGCGGGAGGGACTTGCTGGCAGGCCTCACGGTTGATAACTCTCCCCGATAGGGTCGGTTCGCTGCTGGAGCCACGGCGCGGCTGTCCGTGTCATGCGGCTCGCTGCTCCAGCTGGCGGTCCTCCAGATCGATCAGGACAAAGGCGATGTCGTCGAGCTGCGGCCGGTCCTCGCCGATCGCGCGCAGCGAGGCCGAGAGCAGCGTGCGCGCCTCGTCGTTCGGTCGGCCGAGCGTCTCGTGCAGGAGGCGGCTCACGCCTCGGTAGCCGAGCTGCCGGCCATTGGCCTTGGCCATCTCGGGAACACCGTCGGAGAACACGAAGATGCGGTCGCCGGGGCCGATGGGCGTCTCGGCCTGGCCGATGATGAGCTCGGGCGCGCCCAGCGGCCGCCCGGCGGCCGCGAGGTGCTCGATCGATCCGTCCTTGCGCATCACCAGCGCCGCGGGCGCGCCCGCGCTCCAGAAGCGCGCGATGCCGCACGTCGGGTCGATCTCCAGCGCCGCGAGCGTCATGTGGTGCGCGCCCGCGCAGATGCTGACGATGCTGGCGTTCACCGCCTCGATCACGGTGCGGACGTCGCCGTGGCGCGTCGCCTCGGGCAGCGCGCGGTAGGCCGCCGCGACGCCGGCGGTGACCATGGCGGCGCCGGCGCCGTGGCCGGTGACGTCGCCGAGCAGCACCTGCACGCGGCCGTTGCTGAGCGGCTCGTACCACCACCAGTCGCCGCCGCAGCGGGCGGCGGGCGCGTAGAAGCCGCGCAGCGACAGCAGCGGCGAGTGGAAGGTGTCCTCCTTGGGCAGGAAGAGCTGCTGGACCGCGCCGGTCAGCGCCAGGTCGCGCTCCATGGCGACGGCCTCGGCCTTGGCGACGTCCTTCTCGATCTTGATCGACGCGATGTGATCGCCGAGCGCGAACGACAGCAGCACCACCTCGAGCGCCGAGCCGATGCGCTGGATGTTGACGAAGAAGGTGTTCGGCGGCAGCAGGCCGAACGACACGAAGATGTACAGGATCGTGCCGACGATCACCGCGGCCCAGGCAATCACGTAGTAGCGCGCCGGCCGGTAGCCCTGGCGCAGCACCATCACGCCGAGCACCGCGCAGAGCAGCGAGACCAGGATCGCGAGCCCGGCGCCGACACGGATGGCGAGGCCGTAGGGACCGACGAGCGCCACGACAACCGGGATGGCCATCAGCCAGATGACGACGGTCACCACCTTGTGGAGGCGGGGGAGGTGGCGCCGGGTGTCGAGGAACTCCTGGGCGAAGAGCAGCGGCGGCGCCAGGACCATGGCCACCATGAAAGGCGTGAAGGTGTTGGCCGCGCCCGGGTGCTCGGCGAGCAGGTAGCGCCCGGCCATGCCGTCGAGGCCCATCTGCGTGCCCGTGAAGAGGACCGCGTAGACGACGTACCAGAAGTACGCGCGGTTCCGGATCGCCAGGAAGAGGAAGAAGTTGTACAGGGCGAGCGCCATCATCAGCCCGTAGTAGGCGCCGTGGGTGAAAAGCTGATTGGCCTCGACCTTGGTCAGGTGATCCGGCGTCATCACGTCGAAGCCGAGCTGGATCGAGCTGGTGCTCTGGACGCGGAAGAAGACCCAGCGCGACCGGCCGGCCTCGGCGGCCAGGTCGAAGACGAGGAAGTGGTTGTCGTGCTCGCGCGCCGAGTAGGGGAGGTGGTCCCCGTTCACGTGGTGCTCGAAGGTGCCGTCGGGCTGCTCGAGGAAGACCTCGACGCGGTCGAGCAGCGGGTAGCGGAACACCATCAGCCGGGCGGCCTTCTCGGCCAGCGGGTTGACCAGCAGGAAGCGGCCCCAGTACGTCGATCTACGGAAGCCGAAGTTCGGGTTGGCGCGGGCGACCAGCTCCCAGCGGCCTTCGCCTGCGCCGGCGCGGAGGGCCTCGATGGTAAGCTCGCCGCGCACGTCCTCGAGCACCTCGAAGCGGCCGGTGCTGGCGTGCTCGCGCACGTCCGCCGAGAGCGTGATGGTCGCGCCGGGCGGGCCGTTGCCGCGCGCCGGGCTCGCGATCCCGAGCCCGATCAGCGCGACCGCGACGACGAGCGCGCGGCTCATGGCCGGGTCACCTGCGCGAGGAAGTCGCGCACCAGGCTCTCCAGGTGATCCGCCTCCATGACGGAGTCGCAGCGCGGGCAGGGCCGGGAGCTCAGCACGCTTTCGCGGCCGACGCAGTCCTCGACGGCGAGGAAGTGATCCTCCTCGTGTCCGCAGGCGTCGCACAGGTAGGCCACGCCGAACGACTTCAGCGTGCCGTGGCCCAGGAAGCCGTGGATGAGCCGGATCTGATCGACGAGCGGGGGCGGGCAGTCGACGAACTCGAGCTCCGCCTGCGCCGGGATGTTGCGGATCGCCTCGATCCACGAGCGCACGCCGAAGGAGTTGATCCGGTGGATGTCGCGCAGGATCAGCCGCGCCGAGGCCTTCAGCCCGGTGAGGAACGAGAGGTCTGCGTCCTCGTCAATGGTTCCAGCGAGCACGAAGGTGCGCGGCGTGGCGCCTTGGAGCTCGGTCGCCTTGAACGTGTGGTCGCGCCCTGTCATGTGCTGGTGGATCGGGGCCATGGTACCGGCTCGCAGATTTTACAGCGGGAGCAGGGTGAAATGGAAGGGGCATGGGGGAGGCGCTGGGGAGCGCGGAGCTACTCGATCCGCTGGCTGAGGCGATCCCAGCGGACGCCCATGGTGTTCCGCTCACCCGGCGCGCCCGCCGACCACCAGATCCACATGGCGCGGCCCTTCACGTTGGCGAGCGGCACCGTGCCCCAGAAGCGCGAGTCGTGGCTGTTGTTGCGGTTGTCGCCCAGGACGAACAAGGTGCCGGCGGGCACGACGTACGGATCCGGGTCGCCCGGCCCGGGGAAGTCCTTGTTGTAGCCGTCGAGCGCGTCGATGGTGCGGTACGTCCGGCCGTCGAGCGTCTCCTCGTAGGCCGCGCACTGCTGCTGACCCCATTTTAGCCGCTCGTCGCGGTCCCAGAACACGCAGTCGCTGGACACCGGTCGCCGGGGCACGGCGATGCCGTTGACCGTGAGTTGGTTGTTGCGGACCTGCAGCGTGTCACCGCCGATGGCGACCACCCGCTTGATGAAGTCCTTGTTCGGTTCGCGCGGGTAGACGAACACGATCACCTCGCCGCGCTGCGGCGTCCCTGCCTGCTTTTACACGAACAGGTGGTCGCCGACCTGCAGCGTCGGGATCATCGCGCCGCTCGGGATCTTGAAGCCCTCGACCCAGAGCATGCGCGGCATGAGCAAGCAGCCCATCCCGAGACCGAGCCCGATGCCCAGGCTCATCCAGTCGAACGGCCGCGGCGCCCCGCGCGCCGAGTCCACCATGGTGACCAGTCGCACGATCAGCCCAGCGCCCAGCGCCCACCAGCCACCCCATGGCAGCAGCAGGGTCACGAGCAGCGCCGCGCCGGCGCAGGCCGCGCCGCGCAGCCAGTAGCCGCGCAGTCCATGGCCCGCGCCGGGGAAGAAGAGGGAAAGCAGCACAGCGAGGATGCGCATGAGCCGCGCAGCATACACGCGGCAGGTAAGCGAAGCGCCGCGGGAGGCGCGAGCGGCCGTGCTACTCGACGCCCGGGTTGTAGATCGTCGCCGGGAGGTTCGAGCAGCTCCAGCCCGCGCCGGTCGAGAAGCAGACCGGGTAGCTGGCCCAGCCGCGGTAGGTCTGGATGATGTCGGTGCGGCCGTCGCCGTTGACGTCGGCGGCGACGAAGCGCTGCTCGCGCGAGCCCGAGTTGAAGATGCTCGCCGCCGGGTTGGAGCACGACCAGCCCGCGCCCGTCGACAGGCACAGCGGCAGGCTGGCCCAGCCGCGGAAGGTCTGGACCACATCGGTGCGGCCGTCGCCGTTGAAGTCGCCGGTCAGGAACTGCTGCTCGGACGAGCCCGAGTTGTAGATGGTCGCCGCCGGGTTGGAGCACGCCCACGCGCCGCCGCTCGCGCGGCACACCGGGATGCTGGCCCAGCCGCGGAAGGTCTGGAAGACGTCGGTGCTGCCGTCACCGTTGAAGTCGCCGGTGGCGAAGCGTTGCTCCAGGTTGCCGCTGTTGAAGATGGTCGCCGGCAGGTTGCCGCACGACCAGCCGCCGGCGCCGGTCGACTTGCAGGTGGGGATGCTGGCCCAGCCGCGGAAGGTCTGGAAGACGTCGGTCAGGCCGTCGCCGTTGAAGTCGCCAGTGAGAAACTGCTGCTCGGTGGAGCCCGAGTCGTAGATCGTCGCCGCCGGGTTCGAGCACGACCAGCCGCCGCCGGTCGACAGGCAGATGGGAATGCTGGCCCACTTGCGGAACACCTGGATCACGTCGCTGCGAGCGTCGCCGTTGATGCGGCCGACCAGGAAGCGCTGCTCGTCGGTGTCGTCGGCGTGCTCGTAGATCGTCGCTGCCGGGTTGGCGCACGACCAGCCGCCGCCCGTGGACAGGCAACGCGGCAGGCTGCCCCACTTGCGATAGGCCTGCAGCACGTCGGTGCGGCCATCGCCGTCGAAGTCGCCGGTGAGCGCCTCCTGCGCGGGATCGCCCCAGTCGTAGAGCGTCGCGGCGAGGTTGGCGCAGGTGAAGCCGCCGCCGGTGAAGCGGCAGGTCGGGATCGAGGCCCAGCGGCGGAAGACCTGCAGCACATCGCCGCGCCCGTCGGCGTCGACGTCACCGGTCAGGAAGCGGTGATCGGTCGGCGAGAAGCTGGCGCCGTACAGCTGGCGCGCGCCGATGGCGTCGGCGTCGGTGATGCTGAGATCCGACGCGGTCACGCCGCTGCACCACGGGTAGTGCATGACCGAGCGGGCGTCGTAGGGCGTGAGCGCGCGCCACGACGAGTCCTCGAAGCAGACGCCGCTCTCCGGGCGCGTGTGCTCGTGGCGCAAGCCCAGGATGTGGCCGAGCTCGTGACGGAAGACGCCGACCGTGCGCACGTTGGGCGCGATGGTTCCGTAGTTGGTGTCGAGATCGGCGAAGTCGATGACCAGCGTACGCGCCACGCAGCCGCCGCCCGAGGGGAAGAACGCGCACGCGCCGCCCGAGGTCCACGGCCGCACCGAGAAGACGATGCTGCCGTTGCCATTATTGCAGTTGCCGTCCTGCGCGGGCACGTAGCGGAAGTCCACGTGCGCCACGGCTTCCCACGCGCGCGTCGCCGCGGCCATCTCGTCGACCGCGCGGGTCTTGTTGCCGGCGAAGTCGTTGCTCACGCAGTAGGTCAGGCGCAGGTGCTGCACGCCCGACCAGACGTCGTCGGCGCCGCCCACCCGGTTCACGATGCTGCGTTGCTCGAGCGTACCGAGCTCCTGCTCGACCACGGTCTTGTCGTAGGCCACGCGCAACTCGGCGAGCGAGACCGCGTGGTCCCATTCGACCACGTAGATCTCGCGGCCGTCGACGACCCGCGTCGCCGCCGCCTTGAACTCCTGCCACGACGGCTCGCCCCGCCCGGCGTCCTCGGCGCCGCAGCCGCTCGCGCCCAGCACGGCCAAGCTCAGGACACAACTCACCCATGTCGCCAACGATTTCATGTCGACCCTCCCCCCAGACGTGAATTTCAATGACCGGCGGAGTCGCGGACGGCGGCTTCGCACGGCACTGCGCCCCAGGCTAAATTTAGTCGAAGGTTACTAGGACGTCATCGCTACGCGCTCCAAGCATCGGGGCGCGTCGCGCAACGTGGCATTGAACCTTCGCTTCGCCAATGCTAATTGGCAACTGCCAATCATCATGAGTCGAAAGGGTCAGTGTCTCGCGTCACGTCGGGGCCGGGCCGCATCGGACGAATCGCCCGATCGGATCATGAGCTTCGTGGGTTATGCGAGCGCCGCCGGTCGAATTGACGCGCCGCTTGGTGAGCTCAGCCGCCCTTGATCCACAGCTCCAGCCGATCGTTCTCGGCCGGCTCGGTCAGGTCCATGCGGTAGCCACCGGGGAGCTCGCCGCCGAAGCCGTTGTAGGTGACGACGCGCGTGCCCGCCGGCGCGCGCTCGAGCTGCTCGTGCACGTGGCGCACGTACTCCGCGTGCAGGCGCTGGTCCTCCTTGACCTCGGCGTCGAAGGGCTCGAGCAAGGCGGCGAAGTACTCGGCGAAGGGATTGAACAGGTAGAAGCTCTCGAACTGCCGCCAGTCGACCGAGTTCATGTTGCCGCAAGTGAAGCGGGCGCTGCCCAGGTCGAGGCGCGCGGCCGCCGCGCGCGCGGCGGCCACGAAGTGCGGGCGCTGCTCGACGCCGTGGAAGCGACCGCTCGTGGTCAGCGCGCCGACCAGGCACAGCTTGCCCACGCCGGAGCCGACGTCGAGCACGCGCATGCCCGGGGCGCCGACGAGCAGCTCGGTGGCGCGCCGCGCGACCTCGAGCGGCGTCCAGTTCCCGCGCGACACGCGGCGCGCCCACTCGGGGAACATGCGGTCGAACGCGTGGTCGTCCTCGAGGTGGCCGGCGCGCAGGCGCGCGACCAGGGCCTCACGCATGGGCCGCCTGCGCGGTCTTCACCCACAGCTCGAGCTGGCCGTTGCCGCACTTCTCGTACACCTCGCGCTCGTACCCGGCCGGCAGCTCGCCGCCGAAGCCGTGGAAGGTCACCACGCGCGTGCCCAGCTCGGCCAGCGCGAGCTGGGCGCGCACGAAGTGGATGTAGTGAGAAAACAGCGCGAGGTCGAGCTCGACCGTGTCGTCGACGGGATCGATGACGCCGACGTGGTTCTCGAAGAACGGGTTGTACAGGTAGAAGCCCTGGAAGGCGCGCCAGTCGACGTCGCGCATGTTGCCGAGCTGGAAGTGAGCGGTGAGCACGCGCAGCCGACGCGCGGTCTCCTGCGCCAGGGTCACCAGGTGCGGGCGCTGCTCGATGCCGTGGAAGTCCCCCGACGTGGTGAGCGCGCCGACGATGCAGAACTTGCCGGCCCCGGCGCCCACGTCCAGGACGCGCAGGCCCGGGTGCACGACCAGCAGCTCGGCGGCCCGGCGCGCTACCTCGACCGGCGTCCAGTGGATCCGGGACGGCGCTTGCGCCCACGACGGATAGAGCGCGTCGAACTGTGCGTTCTCGAGGGGCAGCCCTTGGCGCAGGCACACGGCGATCTGGTCAGGCATGGTCGCCCTGTGAACGCGGCCATGCGATCGGCTCGTGCAAGCCAGGAGCATAGCGTGCGCTGCGGAGGTCAGGCCAGGCGGGGCGGGGCGGGGAGAGCCGGTGAAGCAGCGCCGCGTGGGCGGCGCGGGCGGCGTTACTTGCCGATACTGGCGGGCAGGCCGGGCACGCCGCTTCTCCCCGCCTTGATCTGGATCGTCGAGCCGGAGAAGTCCTCGGCGCTCATCGGCTGGTAGACGCCGCCCAGGTGCGCGCTCAGGAACGCCTCGGTGACGGCGAAGAACGCCAGGCTGTTCTCGGGCCGCGCGAAGCCGTGACCCTCGTCGGGGAACAGCACGTAGGTCACCGGGATCTTCTTCGCGCGCATCGCGGCGACGATCTGGTCGGCCTCGGCCTGCTTGACGCGCGGATCGTTGGCGCCCTGGCCGATCAGGAGCGGCCGCTCGATCTTGGCCACGTGGGTGAGCGGCGAGACCGCGAGCAGCGCCTGCTTGCCCTCGTCGGTCGTCCAGTCGCCCACGCGCGCCTTGAAGATGGCGACGATCGGTGCCCAGTAGGCCGGGATCGTCGACAGTAGCGTGATGATGTTCGACGGGCCAACGATGTCGACGCCGCAGGCGAACGTGTCAGGCGTGAGCGTGAGCCCGACCAGCGTGGCGTAGCCGCCGTAGCTGCCGCCCATGATGCAGACCGTGTCCTTGCCGGTGACCTTCTTGTCGACCGCCCACGCGACCGCGTCGAGGAGGTCGTCGTGCATGGCCTTGCCCCACTGCTGGTTGGCGGCGTTGGCGAACTTCTTGCCGAAGCCGGTCGAGCCGCGGAAGTTCACCGCGAGCACCGCGTAGCCGCGGTTGGCCAGGAACTGGTGGAGCCCGTTCGGGCCCCACGAATCGCGTGACCACGGCCCACCGTGGACCAGCAGCACCATCGGCACGGGCGCCGCGGCGGTGCCGTCGCCCTCGGGATCGGCGGCCACCGGCAGCGTCAGGTAGCTGATCAGGTTCAGCCCGTCGCGCGCCTTGATGATCACCGGCGTCATGCGAGCCAGCGTGAGCTTCTCCAGCTCGGGCCGGTTCGAGAACAGGTAGGTGGCCTTCTGCTTGGCGCGATCCCACAGGTAGAACTTCACCGGCTGGTCGTCGCTGGTGAAGCCGACGCTCCAGTGCTTGTCGTCGAGCGTGCGGCCGCTGATGAACACATCGCCGCGCTGCACCTTGGCCAGGTTGGCCAGGTCCTTGGCGATGCCCTTGTCGAGCACCTTCCAGGTCTCACGCTGGTACTCGAAGACGACCGCCTGCGGGGTGTGCTTGGTCGGGTGCATGATCGGGAAGCCGGCGTCGGCGCGCGCATCCTCGGCGACCACCTTGGTCTTGCCGGTCGCGACGTCGAGCGTGACGAAGGCGCCGGTGTCGCGGCCACGGCTGTCGGTGCCGTAGGCGAGCGCGTTCTTCTTGTCGAAGCCGAAGAAGCCGGTGGTCAGCGCGTCGTCGCCGGGGATGACGGTGAGCTCGGTCCAGGCGCCGTCCTTGCCCAGCTTCTTGATGGTCATGCCACCGTCGGGCCTGGGCTCGGTTCCGAGCCGCGGCGTCATCGTGTGGTCGAGGGTGATGTCGGCGAACCCGGGGTTCTCCAGGATCTTGGTCTTCTCGCCGCTGACGAGGTCGACCTTGTAGAGATCGTGGAGCTGCGGCGAGCGGTCGTTGACGGCGACGATCAGGGTCGTCGGCTGCTCCGGCTCGGCGCCCACGATGCGCGCCTGGACCTTGTCGAAGGGCGTGAGGTCGACGGTCTTGCCGGTGGCGATCTCCACGCTGTAGACGTGGAAGTCCTCGTCGCCGCCCTTGTCCTGGACGTAGACGAGGTGGGTGCCATTGAAGGCGAACATGAAGTTGCGCACCGGGCGGGTGGTGTCGGAGGTGACCGCGCGGGCGGTCGCCAGGTCGACGCCCTTCTTGGCGATGTCGACGACCCACACGTTCATCACGCCGTCCTTGGGCGCCAGGAAGCCGAGCATCTTGCCGTCAGGGCTGATCGACGCGCCGGTGCGCTCCGGGTTACCGAACAGCACGTGGCGTGGGATCAGGTTCTCCGCCGGCTTGCCGACGGCCTGCGGCCCGTCGTCGGCGGCAGGTGTAACCGGCCCGTCCGCGGGGCCCACCGGATCCGGCGTCGCGGGCGTCGGCTCGGGCAGGGGAGAGTTGCTCGACTTCGGTCCGCCGGCGCAGGCCGCCAGCAGGACCACCACGAGGGTCGACGAGTATCGCATTCGCATCGCCGCAACTTAGCATAGTTATTGCCCCTTTGGGGCCGGCGCGCGAACGCCCGTCTGCCCAAATCGATACGGCGCGCCGCTATTCGCCGTGGTCGGGCTCGGCGTCCTCGACGGGCGCGGGCAGCGGGTTGATCGCGATCAGCTCGATGTCGAAGACGAGCGTGCCCGCCGGTGCACCCTCCTTGCCCTCGTAGGCGAGCTCCTCGGGGATCCACAGGCGGCGCTTCTCGCCCACCGTCATGAGCTGCACGCCCTCGGTCCATCCGCGGATCACGGCGCCCAGCGGAAAGCGCGCCGGCTCGCCGCGCGCGACCGAGCTGTCGAAGATCTTGCCGTCGGTGGTCCAGCCGCTGTAGTGGACCAGGACGGTGTCGTCGGCGGTGGGATGGAGCTTGCCCTTGCCCCGGACGAGGACCTTCGAATAGAGCCCTGACTCCGTCTTCTGGGCGTCCTTCGGCGGCGCGGCGACGTCCTTGGGCGTCGTCGGCGGCTCGAGGAAGGAGATGAGCTCGAGCTCGAAGACGATGATCTCTCCGGGCTTGCTGCCCGGGCGATCCTCGAGGCCGTCTGGGGCCCACACCAGGCGCTTCTCGCCGGGGAGCATCTGCGGCAGCATCTCGGTCAAGGCGGCCGGGCCCTTGTCGATGGGCAGGTTCCTCGGACGGGTCTCGTGCGTCGTGTGCAACATGAGGCCGGCGGTCGTCCACGCCGTGAAGTGGAACGTCGCGTGCGCGGTCGGTGACGGCCGCCGCTTGCCGCTGCCCTTCTTCGTGATCGTCCACGCCACCCCCGACTTCTCTCGCTTCGCGTTCGCGGGCGCCACGCCGACGCTCGCGGGCGCGGGGATTGGCTTCGGCCCGGGGATGATCTCGAGCAGCTCGACGTCGAACACCAGCATGCCCGCGGGCATGCCGGGCTTGGCATCGTAGGCGAGCTGTTCGGGGATCCAGATGCGCCGCTTCTCGCCCACCTTCATGAGCTGCACACCCTCGGTCCAGCCCGGGATCACCCCGCGGAGCGGGAGGGTCACCGGATGGCCACGGGTGATCGAGCTGTCGAACATCTTGCCGTCGGTGGTCCAGCCCGTGTAGTGCACCTTGACCTGATCCTGGTAGGCGGGCCGCCGCGCGCCGGTGCCCGCGCGCAGCACCTTCGAGGCGAGCCCGGAGGCGGTCTTCTCCGCGTCGGCGGGCGGCGCGGCCACGTCGGCCGGCGCGGGCAGATCGGCGGTGCCTTCGTGGCCCTCGCCCGGCTTCGGCTCGCACTTCTTCATGTCCTCGAGCCGCGGGCTGGCGAAGATGCACCGCCGCACGCGCGCAGACCATTGCTCGTCGGTGCACTGGGTCACGGTATGGCGCTCGAGATCCTGCAGCATCGATTCGGCGGCCTTGCGCTCCGCGGGCGGCGCGGACTTCATCTCGTCGGAGTCGCGCATGACCGCGATGATGTGAGCCGCCACGTCCGTGCAGGGCGGCGCCTCGGGAGCCGCGGGCTCCACCGCGGCGACCGGCGCGGGCGTCGGTCGTGCCGGCCCGGGCGCCGACTTCGCGCAGCTTGCGCCGGCCAGCGCCAGGGCGACGAGAGCCAGGAACGGGAGGGGTCGAGCCGTACGCCGCATCTTCTCTCCGGGTGCCATGAGCGGCGCACTATCGCACGGCAGGGGCGGGCGACGTCTGCGGGCAACGGCGGAGGCGCGCGCCGCACGCGCCGCGGGCTCAGGGCGCGCGGTCGCGGAGGGCGCGTGTGAGCAGGCTGTCGAGGCGCGCGGCGAACTTCTGCTTCGCCTTGGCGTTGAACGGTGGCGGACCCTGCGTCTGTACGCCGACCTCGCGCAAGCTGGCCATGAGATCGCGCACCGACAGCCGCTCGCCCACGTTGTCGTCGGAGTACACGTCGCCGCGCGGATCGATCACGGTCAGGCCCTTGGCCACCAGCGTGGCGGCGAGCGGGATGTCGGCGGTCACGCAGAGATCGGAGCGCGCGCTGCGCTCGGCGATGTAGGCGTCGGCCACGTCAGCGCCCTGGGTGACGCGCACGAACGTGACCAGCGGGCTGTGGCCCACCTGCACCATCTTGTTGGCCACGAACACCGTTTCGACCTCGAGCCGCTGCGAGGCGCGCAGGATGATCTCCTTCACCTCGCCGGGCAGCGCGTCCGCATCGACCCAGATCTTCACCTCGGCCATCCTGGCAGATTCTGGTTGTGAAACATGTTTCACTTTGCTTGACTCGAGGCGTGACCGAGCGCGTCCGTGCCGCAGGGTTGGTCGTCCTGGCCTACGTCGTCGCCGCGGCGGCGGCGATCGTGGCGGCCTGGCTGGTCGACGGCGGTCCAATCGTCCGCGCGCTCGTCGGTGATCTCGCCGCCACCTGCGTGGTGTTCGGGTTCAGCATCGCGTACGACAACTCCAGCTTCTACGATCCGTACTGGAGCGTGGTGCCGCCGGTGATCGGCGCGTACTGGTGGTGGGACGCGCGTGCGCCGCTCGACGCCCGCGCGCTGGTCGCGCTCGCGCTGGTGACGCTGTGGGCGGTCCGCCTCACCTACAACTGGGCGCGCGGCTGGCGCGGCCTGGGCCACGAGGACTGGCGCTACGTGGACATCCGCACCAGGACTGGGCGCGCTTACTGGCCGGCCAGCTTCGTCGCGATCCACGCGTTCCCCACCGTGATCGTGTTCCTCGGCTGCCTGCCGCTCTATCCGGCAGTGACCGGCGGCGGGCGTGGCTTCGGCGCGCTCGACGTGCTCGCGATCGGGATCACCGGCGGCGCGATCGCCATCGAGGCGATCGCCGACCGGCAGCTACACCGGTTCAGCGTGGCGAAGGTGAGCGGCGCGATCATGGACCGGGGCCTTTGGGCTTACTCGCGCCACCCGAACTACTTCGGCGAGGCCAGCTTCTGGTGGGGGCTGTTCGCGTTCGCGCTCGCGGCCCAGCCGCCGAGCTGGTGGCACGTGATCGGTGCGCTCGCGATCACCGCCATGTTCGTCGGTGCGACCATCCCCCTGATGGAAAGGCGCTCGCTCGCGCGCCGCCCCGCCTACGCGGCGCACCAGCGCACCGTCTCGATGCTCGTGCCTTGGTTCCCGCGTCGCGGCCGACGCCGCTAGTCAGGAGAAGCCTACTTCTCTAGGCAGGCGTCGAAGTGCGTCTTGCACACGATGGCGGGATCCTCGTTCTCGCCGAGGTTGAACATGCAGTTCACGCTCGCCGACGACTCCTTCGCCACCGCCGGGTCGGCCACGTCCATGCAGTCGGTGACCGCCTCGAGCCCGCCACCGGCGCCCAGGCCGGTCTGGACGCAGCCGAGCGTCTCGGCGCAGCTCTTCGTGCCGTTGCCGACCCACTCGCCGTTCAGGCGGCCCTGCGCGTCGACGCAGCCGGCGGTCGCGAAGTCGGCGGGGTAGTACGAGCCGATCAGCATGCACATCTCGTCCTTCGAGCGCGGGCCCTGGTAGACGTCGCGGTTCTCCGGATTCGCGTAGTCGCAGTGGTAGTCGAGCACGTCACCCGCGTGGAGCTGCATGCCGGGCTCGAACTTCGCCACGGGCACGTCTTCCCACTCGGTGCTCGCGTAGAAGGGCGCGGCCTGCCCGACCACGCTCGCCTCGTAGCCGACGCCGCGCCGGTGCATGTGCGACTGCACGTTCGCGACGGTGATGTCGGAGAGCACCGGGCAGCGCCAGCGCGCGCGGCTGGTGCCGTTGGCCTTCACCTTGATGAGCGGATTGTAGAGGAACAGGATGTCGCCCTCGGTCTCGACCGCGGCCTCGGCGATGGTCCACAGGTTGATGCGCGCCTCGGGCTCGAGCAGCCCGTCGGTGGTGTTGATGTAGTGCGCGTTCATGAGCAGCACGGTGTTGCCCGGGACGTGCACAGCGACCCCGGCCGGGAAGCGCAGCATGGAATCGCCGCTGCCGTTCTGCGAGCCGCCGACGAGCTTGACCACGCTCCAGCCGTCGGTCGCGCCGTTCGAGCAATCGAAGACCTTGCTGGTATCGATGGCCACGCCCTCGTCGTTCTGCGTCGGGATGGTCGTGTACGAGGTCGCGTAGAGCAGGAAGTGGTGGCTTCCGCTCGCGAAGCGCACCTCGTCGCGGTTGATCCACAGGCCCTCGGCCGGCGCCTGGACGAAGCGGCACTGCTCGACCTCCTCACCCGGCTCGATGCGACCGATCATCTGGTACTGCACGCCCTGGCCTGTGGGTGGCGGGTCGAGCAGCGAAGGCCCGGCGTCTGCGGGCGGCATCGCCGCGTCGGGAGTGGTGGACGATGTGTCGTCGCCGCATGCGGATGCAGCGGCAGCGAGGGTCAACAGCACGGCGAGCGGATGCGGGCGTTTCATGGAGTCTCCTCGAGGTCGATGCACGTCGTTCCCTGGGACGGGCGGCTCGTTCAAAGAGATGCTCGACGCGCGTCGTTCAGGCCAGTCGATCAGGCGGCTTCGTCACTCGAATCGAACGCCGACGAACGCCGTGAGCCACCAACGCACGACGGTCTCGCCATCGTCGAAACGTCGGCCCAGCGTCGGTGAGAAGCGCTCGCCGTCGTCGCCGTGCATGTCGATGAAGACGCCCGCGGCCGCGCCCGCGAAGGCTGTGACCACGCGCACGTCCCGGACGAGCGTGAGCCAGAGTTGGTACAGATTGCTGCCGTCAGAAGCGCGTCTCGCCGGGGATGAACCAGCTGAGCGCGTCGATGTGGGCGGCCATGCGGGCTCGCTGCACGTGACTTAGAAGATCGGCTCGGCGGGCTTGGTCTCGGCGGGCTTGGTCTCGGCGGGCTTCGTCTCCGTGGCGTCGCCGGGCTTCCCGGGCCTCGACCCCTCCAGCTCGTCCGGCTCGGCCGTCCTCCTGCCCGTGGTCTCCGGCCTCCAGCCTGGCGGCGGCACGGACAGATACTTCGTCAATCCGAACGACGCGGGCGCGCCCGCCTGCGGGCTCGTCTTGCACACCGTCTCCGGCTTGCAGCCTTCCGGAATCCTCGCCACCTCCATGACCTCGACCTCCACGCGTTCGGACCCCGCTGCCGCGAGCACGCGCCGCGCCTCCGCGACCGACATGCCGACCACGTCGGGCATCGGCGCGGCCGTCGGCCGAGGGCGCGTGTACAGCGTCGTCGGCGTGCGCGCCGATCTCCCGCTGCCCACTGAGGGTGACGTCGAGCACACGTGGTCGACCGGCACGCGCTGCTCGTCCTCGTGGCACACGTAGTTGTCGACGATCGAGACCGAGCCGGTGATGCCCGACGTCGCGAGCTTGTCCTTGGCCTCGGTCACGCTCAACCCGCGCAGATCGGGCATGTCGAACGTCCCTCCGCGCTCGTATTTGACGACGCTGGCCAGCATGCCGCAGCCGAGCGCGCCGGCCGCGACCAGCGCCAGCAGCGCCGGCCGCACGATCTTCCCTCGCACTAGTCACCTCCCACGTCGGGCTGGCTCTCGACCACCTCGTCGACGTTCGGGCAGTACTCGTAGGTCTCCACATCCGTCTTCAGGTTCAGGATCGGCTTCTTGCCCTGGGCTTCTTCCTCCTTCGTCGGCACCCACAGGCAGCCCTGGAACACCCTGAGCGCGCCGCTCTTGAACGCATCCGGCCCGCCGCTCTTCAGCGTGCTCTGCAGCTTCTGCTCGTAGCCTTCGACCTGCTTCTTGCCGACCGCTTTCGCGTACCCGTTGTTGGGCTTGATCTCGATCACCTGGCACTCGTTGCTCGAGACCCGCACGCAGTCGATGAACCCGCCCCCGACATCGACCTCCTTCGCGAGGCAGGAGTCCTGCTTCGACTTGTGCGCGGTCTTGCCGTACTCGACGCGGCTGCGCACTTTGGGATCGTTCATGCCCCGGAGCAGGCCCTTGCCCTTGCTCTTCTGCAGGCGCTGCAGCGCCGCGACGACCTTCGAGCGCAGCGCGCTGCGCTCCTTGCCGCTGATGGACGTGTCGCCCTTGATGCGATCCAGCCGGGCGACCATCTCCATGGCACGGCGCTCCAGGTCGTCGTACGACGCCTGCAGGCGGTTCTGGCTGCGCGACATGATGTCGGCGAGCACCTTCTCGAGCTTGTCGGGCTCGGCGTCGTCGTAGTTGCAGAAGGCGTCGCGAATCGCGTACGTGTCGTCGTGGTAGTACTGCAGGAAGCCGCTCTTGCGATCGCGCTTCCAGGTCTCGTAGTCGGTCTTCACCGCCTCGAGCTCGGCCACCGCGTTCTTGGTGGTGTCGCCGAGCCGCTTGAGCCCCTCTTGCACCGCGGGGTTCGCGACCCCGAGCGCGAGCTTGCCGCAGGCGCTCTTGGCCTCCTCGTGCTTGCTCTTGAAGTAGCCGTAGATGCCCTTCGCGCCCTCGTGCAGGTTGTCCTTCACGCCGCGCCACTTGCCCTCGTCGAAGGTGAAGCGCATCGCCTCGTTCTGGTAGCGCTCGATCTCGTCGCGCTTCTTCTCGGCGGCCTCGAGCCGGCCGCGGTACTCGTTGCCGAGCTTCTCGGCGCGCTCGGTGATGACCTGCAGGCCCTCGTCGGCGAGCTCGGGGTTACCGGTGTACTTCTGCACCAGCGCGCTCAGCTCCTGCTCGGCGTTCTTGCAGACCTCGGGGGCGCGGTCGATGACGAACTGCTGCGCCTTGGCGAGCCGCAGCACCTCGACGGCACGGCGGTACTCCTTCACCTTGTCGGGCCAGCTGTCGCTGATCCGCTTGGCCTTGTCGTCCTCGCCGCGCGCGCTCTTCAGCGTGTCGATCGTGGACAGCAGCTGGTCGGCCAGGCCGACCGCGTTGTCGAGCTCCGACATGCCGCTGCGGCCGGCGACCCCGGACAGGTACGAGGCCGCCTGCTCGAGCGACTTGTCGAGCCGCTCGTACAGCGACGCGCGTGACTTGTCGCTGTCGGCGAGCTTCTCCATCGCGGTCACCACGTGCGGGTGGTACTTGCCCTTGAGCAGGTCGTCGCACTTCATGTGCGTCGCCTCGTGCGCCTGCTTCCACTGGTCCCACAGGCCGTCGGCGCCCTCGCGCAGCTCGCTCGACACGCCCGACCACTCGCCGTCCGATTCGGAGAAGTTACGCGCGTAGCCCTTCCAGCTGTCCATCTGCCGGTGGGTGTCGTCGGCCTTGCGCACCGGATCCTGGAACTGCCGCTGCGCCTCCTCGGCGAGGCGGGGGATCTCGGTCAGCCCGCGCGGGTCGTTCTTGTCGAGGAACCGCGAGACGTCGTCGCGCAGCTTGCGGTCGGCGTCCTGGCACCGCTCCCAGAGCTTGGTCTCGCCCTGGCGGATGCGCGCATCCTTCATCGACTTCAGGTGGTCGGCCGACTCGCGGAACTTGTCGGCATAGCCCGGGTAGTAGCTCGACAACTTGTCGGCCGTGGAGTCGCTCCCCTTGACGTTGCGCAGCTCCTCGGCCTTCTTCTTGACCTCGCTGGCCTTGCTGCGCGACTCGTCGATCTCGTAGTACGAGCTCGAGCCCGGCACGCGATCGAGCCGGTCGCGCATTTCCTTCAGCAGGTAGTTGATCTCGATGATCAGCACCCTGCGCTTGTCCTCCACGTCGTCGGCGTGCGCCGGCTCCGCTGGAGTCATGGCGAGCGTCAGTACGAGCGCGAGCGTTGCCTTGCCTCTACCGGTATTCATGCCGAACCCCCGCATGTCGACGGACATGCGGGACCGGCCTTTGCAATCGCCGTTCCCTCGTCGACCGGCACCTCCCGGGCCGACGACCAGCGCTCTCCAACGGAGGACACACGAGCTCGGGCCTCCGGGTTTTACCAACCCACGGCCAGGATCGCTCGGCGCGGGCGCTTGCCTAGACAGTTCGTCTAGGCAGTTCGTCTAGGCAGCGCGAGCATGCGACGTGGTTCGTGCAGCCCGGCGGCGGGACCACCCGACGACCAGTACCTCGCCACACTGAAGACGACCGGTACGGTCGGCGGCGCCGGGTAGCTCGATCAGGAGCTCCGGTAACCTCAAAAAAGGCAGGCCTGCCGCGGATCGGTACGACCTTGCTCGCGGG
>JBKJOI010000352.1:0-9464 GCA_046595695.1 Haliangiales bacterium
GATGGTCAGCACGCGCCCGTCCTCGCGGCGGCGATGCAGCCAGTCGGCCACTCGCCCGCCCACGATCACGCCGCTCGTGCCACCGGTGATGGCGATGATGCCGTAGATGTGCGCGGCCTCTTTGGGATCCACATGCTTGTAGCGGGCGACGAAGTCGATGAACCACATCATGTAGCCGCCCACCGCGAAGCTGATCAGGACGCCCGAGACCAGCATCCAGCGGAGCGTCGGCAGGTTGATCGAGGCCCACGACGCCTTGAGCACCTTGAAGAAGCCGGGGAACTTCGCCTTGGGCGAGACGCCCTCGCGGCGCTTGCGGATGCGCAGGTTCCAGGCCAGGAGGCCGAGCACGAGGCCCGGGTAGCCGACGTAGATGAAGGAATCGGGGAAGCCGAGCGTCGCGCCCATGTAGAGGCCGTCGCACGCGCCGGAGAACATGCCGCCGTTGAAGATCGCGATCACGCGCGCCTTGCGGTCGGCGGGAAAGATCTCGGCGAGCACCGCGTTGGCCACCGGCCCGTAGGCGGCCTCGCCGACGCCGACCAGGCTGCGCATCAGCAGCAGGGTGAAGAACCCGAGCGCGTAGGCCGAGCCGAGCGTGGCCGCGGACCAGATGATCACCGCGGCCGCCATGATGCGCCGTCGATCGTAGTGATCGGCGGCCCAGCCGAAGGGAATGGTGGTGAGCGCGTGGACGAAGAAGAACGCCGAGCCGATGGTGCCGATCTGCCCGTCGGAGAAGTGAAAGCGCAGCCGCAGGTCGTCGTACATGGACGTGATGACCATGCGGTCGACGTAGTTCAGGAAGTTCAGTGCCGTGAGCAGCACCAGCACGTACATCGCGTAGCGGCGCGATACGCCCTTCGCCGCGCTCACGGCTCGTCGTCGATCCCTGGCACCGGCGCGACGGCCTCGGCGGGCGCGGCTGACCAGCGCAGGCGGTAGCGCTCGGCGCCCTCACCGCTCGACTTGGCGGAGAGCTTGACGTAGAGCACCGCACCCGGCGCCACCGGCACGCCCTGCAGCTTCTCGGGGGCGCCGCCCTTGCCGGCGTCGGCCGAGGCCGTGACCGGCGCGCCCGCGGCATCGACGACCGAGAGCACGACGTCCACGCCGGGCGGCGGCTCGATGGTGAGGTGCAGCTCGCGCGGGCCCTCTGCCGGGTCGAGCTTGTAGAAGTCGACGTCGCCGCGGCCGAGGAAGCCGACGCGCGTGCCGCCGTCGGATGGAATGTCGGCGAGCGGGCCGGCGCTGGCCGGCTTGTCGTTGGGCTCGGTCTCCTCGTCGAGCTCGAGCGGCGCGGACGACGCGCGCACCTCGTACTTCTCCTCGGAGTTGCCGCGCGCGGTCGCCGACACGGTGACGTAGTAGTGCGGCTCGCCGGTGCGCACGGCCACGTTGCGCAGCGCGACCGCCTCGCCCGCCTTGCCCTGGCGCTCGAGCAGCACCGCCTCGGTGCCGTCCAGAATGGCCACGCGCAGCGCGACGTCGGCGACGCCGTCCACGTCGATCGAGAGCGCCTCGTCCTCGCCCACGCTGGTGAGCGGCACCTTCCAGACGTCGCGATCCTTGCGCCAGCCGGCGAAGCCGCGACCCGAGCCGGGCAGCGCGAGCGGGCTCGCGAACGCGGCGGTGTCGTTGGGCTCGGACTCCTCGCCCTCGACAGGCAGGGGCAGCGTGGTCACCTCGATCGTGTACGGCGCCGACGGCACCTGCCTTCCCGCCTCAGCCTGCGGCGCCGCGTCGGGCGCGCCCTTCTTGGGCTTGGACGGCTTCTTCTTGGCGGCCTTCTTGACGAACTCGGTCACCACCGCGCGGTAGCGGCCCGGCTGCACGACCACGTTGGGCATGCCCTCGGCGGTGCCGGCGGGGCCGTTGTCGCTCACGACCACGCGGACACCCGCGGCGTCCTGCAGCTCGAGCATCAGGTCGGCGTCGGCGACCGCGGACAGTTTGATCGACAGCGCCCCGCCCTGCGTGATCTCGAGCTCGTAGCGATCGACGTCCCCGGCCTTGTTGATGGCGCCCTTGGCGCCGCCGGGCAGCGCGAGCAGCTGCGGCGTCTCGTCGTTGGGCTCCAGCTCGGCGACCAGGGCGACGCCGCTCAGGCTGCGATCGACCACGACCACCGAGGGTCCGGCGTCACCGCCGCGGCGGGTCAGCTTGGGCTTGTCGCCGCAGCCTGCCCCGGACAAGGCACCAGCGAACGCCAGCGCCATCGCGAGCGTTCGCATCGCGCTATCCCGCAGCCTTGTCGCGCGCCACGATGGTCGCCAGGAACTCGCACTCGGCGACCACGTGGCCGTCGACGCGAGCATCGCCACGCATCTTCCAGATCGCGCCGCCACGACGGATGGGCGTCACGGTGAGCTCGAGGCGATCACCGGGCACGACCGGCTTGCGGAACTTCGCCTTGTCGATGCCCATGAAGTAGATCACCGACTTGGCCGGATCGAAGTTCGTGGCCTTGCAGGCCAGGATCGCGCCGGTCTGCGCCAGGGCTTCCAGTATGAGCACGCCGGGCATGACCGGCTGCCCGGGGAAGTGGCCCTGGAAGAACTGTTCGTTGGCGCTGACGTTCTTCCACGCGACGACCTTGTCGTCGGTTTGCTCGACGACACGATCGATGAGGAGGAATGGATAGCGGTGCGGCAGGATCTCGGAGATCGCGCGAATGTCCATGGAAGCCAGGCGTAGCCTACTTGCCGGCCTCGCCTGCGTCCATCCGCTTGTTCACTTCTTCCGTGATCTCGAAGACGTTGTCCGCCCACAGCACCGCGCTCTCGCTCTTCTCCAGGATCATCGTGTAGCCGTCGCGCTTGGCGATGGACTCGATGATCTTGGACGCGCCCTTGAAGATCTCGCGCGTGAGCTTGGCCTCCTGCTTGAGCAGCTCCTGCTGGAAGGCGGCGAACTGCTGCTGCAGCTCGAGGAACGCCTTCTGCAGCTCAGCCTCCTTCGCGCGGACCACATCGGCCTTGAGGACGCCGCGCTGCTTCTCCAGGTCCTCGGCGGCCTTCTGCAGATCCTTCTGCTTCTTGTCGATCTCCTTCTGCTTCTTGGTCTTCTCGCCCTCGAGCTTGGCCTTGGCGGTCTTGCCTGCCTTGGTCTTCTCGAGAGTGAGCTGCAGATCGACATAGCCAATCTTTGCCGCCGGCGGACCCGCCGAGATGGCCGGCATGGCCAGCCCTGCGACCATCGCCAGCACACCGATGGCACCCACGAAGTAACTCAGTCCCTTGCGCATGCGTACAGCCTCCGAGGGAGTCTTATCAGGGGAATCAAGCGATTAGAAGAAGTTACCGATCGTGAACTCGAAGACGAGAGACTCCTCCTCCGGTTGACGATCGAGGGGAATACCCCATTCAAAGCGGAGTGGTCCGAGCGGCGAGAACCAGCGGAAGCCGAAGCCCACCGACGAGCGTATGCCCGAGATGAGCGAGCCCGGCATCTCGAAGCACGGGCTCACCTTGGGCGACACACCCTCGCCCTCCGAGGCGCACCACTTGTCCTCGAGGTTGTAGGCGTTGCCGGCGTCGAAGAAGACCACGCCCGAGATGCCGACCCGCGAGAACAGCGGGAACTCGATCTCGCTGTTCCAGATGACCTGCATGTTGCCGCCGAGCGGCAGCTCGCCGAGCGCGGACGGCTCGCCGGGCGTCTGGATGGCGATGCGCGGGCCGAGCGTGCGCGGCCGGAAGCCGCGGATGTCGTTGATGCCGCCGACGAAGTAGCGCTCGGTGATGGGCACGCCCGCGGTGTCGCGGCTGGTGACCACGCCGACCTCGGCGTTCAGCTTGAGGATGAACGGTCCGTAGATGGGCCGGTAGTAGCGCGAGAAGCCGCCGACGCGCACGAAGGTGTTCTCCGACAGCGTGTACGGATCGGCGACCTCGACGAAGGCGTTGTGGAACCAGCCCTTGGTCGGGAACAGCCGGTTGTCGCGCGAGTCGTAGCTGAGCGAGGTGCGGATCGAGGAGGTCAGGCCGCCCTTGAACAGGTTGGCCACGCTCGACTCCGCGACCGGCGTCTCGACGCCGCCCGAGAGCACGACGCCGCGCGACGACGTGGACACGTCGACCTGCTCGAGCTTGTAGGTCACGAACACGCGCGCCTCGTACGACAGCGGGTAGCCCCAGGTGAGATCGCCGCCGACCGCGTTGCGGGCGAAGTTGGTCTGCACGCGCGTCTGGTTGTAGATGTCGAACGCGAACGTCCAGTCGGAGTCGAGGAAATAGGGCTCGACGAAGCGCAGCGCGAACAGCTGACGCAGCCCCGACAGCTGCGCCTGCAGGGACAGCGTCTGGCCGCGGCCGAACAGGTTGTTCTGCGAGATCTGCGCCTGGGCGATGAAGTTCTCGACCGAGGAGAAGCCGGCGCCGATCTGGAAGGTGCCGGTGGGCCGCTCGGCGACCTCGATGTTGACCTCGATGAACTCGTCGGAGGAGCCGCGCTTGGTCGAGACGTCGACCTTCTCGAAGAAGCCGAGCGCGTTGATGCGCCGGCGCGAGGTCTCGAGGTTGGTCTGGTTGTAGAGCTCGCCCTCCGAGATCTTCATCTCGCGGCGGATGACCTTGTCCCGGGTCTTGGAGTTGCCGCGGATGTTGATGCGCTCGAAGTAGACCTTCTGGCCCTTCTCGATCTCGAAGGTCACGCCGACGATGCGCGTCTCCAGATCGATCGAGGTGAGCGGGGTGATGTTCACGTAGGCGTAGCCGCGGTCGCGGTAATAGTCGTTCAGCCGGACGATGTCCTGGCCGAGCCGCGAGCGGTTGAAGGTGGCGCCCTGCTTGGTCTTCAGGCGCTCGAAGTAGTCGCTCTTCTTGCCGATGAGATCGCCCTTGAAGTCGATCTTGCCGATGTTGAAGACCGGGCCCTCGTCGATGGGCACGGCGATGTACATGTAGCGCTTGTCCTTGGACAGCGTGATCTGCGGTGCCGACACCTTCACATTGATGAAGCCGTGGTCGTAGTAGAACGCGGTGAGCAGCGCTAGATCGCGCTCGAAGGCCTCTTCCTGGTACGTGCCGCTGTCGGTCACGAAGCTGAAGAAGCCGCCCTCCTGCGTGCCCATGACCGAGCGCAGCTCGGTGTCGGAGAGCGCGCGGTTACCGACGAAGCTGATGCGACGGATCTCGACCTTGGACTGCTCGTCGACGAGCAGCCAGACGTCGACCTCTGACTCGTTGACCGGGCGCACCTGGTAGTCGACCGAGGCCAGGTAGAAGCCCTTGGAGACGTAGAGCTCGCGCACCTTCTCGACGTTCTTCTTCACCTTGGTGACGTCGAGGATGGCGTCGCGCTTGAGGTCGATGACCTCGTTGATCTTGTCCAGGCCGAGCTCCTTCGAGCCCTGCACGAGGATCTTACGGATCGACGGCTTCTCCTCGACGACGTAGGTCAGCACGACGCCGCCGGTGTCGGTCTGCACGGCCTCGACGCGGACGTCCTCGAAGAAGCCCATCTTCCAGAGCGCGCGGACGTCGTCGCGGACCTGGTCTTGGTCCAGCTCGGTGCCGACCTTGGTCAGGAGGTTGACGCGCATGGCGTCGTCCTCGACCTTGCGGTTGCCGCGGAACTGCATGCGCTCGACGCGCGGGCGCGCCACCGGCGCGGGCTGACCCGGCTCGATCTCGGCGGGCTGCGCAGAAGCTCGGTGGGCGGGGATGACGGTAGCGGCTGCCAGCAAGAGCAGCGCGAGGAGGCGTCTGGTCACGGAGTGTTTCCCTCGACCAGTGTGCCGCCCACCATCGTGAGGCGACGCGGCATGCGCGCGGCCAGCTCGGGGTTGTGCGTGACGATCATCATCGTGGTGCCGCGCTCACGGTTCAGCTCGAAGAAAAGCTCGTGGATCTCGTCGCCGGTCTTGGCGTCGAGGTTGCCGGTGGGTTCGTCGGCCAGCAGGAGCGCCGGCCGCATGACCAGCGCGCGCGCCAGGGCGACGCGCTGCTGCTCGCCGCCCGACAGCTCGCCGGGCTTGTGGGTCAATCGGGGCGCGAGCCCGACGCGGGTCAGGATCTCGTTCGCGCGGCGCTCGGCGTCGGCGCGCGAAACACGCTGGATGAGCGCCGGCATCATGACGTTCTCGAGCGCGGTGAACTCGGGCAATAGATGATGGAACTGGAAGACGAAGCCGATCGACCGGTTGCGGAAATCGGCCAGCGCCGTGGGCGACAGGCGCGTGACGTCCTTGCCGTCGAAGAGCAACTGTCCGGTGGTCGGTAGATCGAGCGTGCCCAGGATGTGCAGCAGCGTCGACTTGCCGACGCCCGACGCACCGACGACCGAGAGCATCTCGCCCGGCGCCATCACCAGGTTGATGTCCGTGACGATGTCGAGGCGCCGCCCCGCATGCAAGAAGCTCTTGCCGAGCGCGCGCGCCTCGACGCGGGCGCCCTGCTCCTTGCGTGGCAGATCTCTTCGATCCTCGGGCCGCGGCGCGTCACGAGCGGGCACGACCGACTCCCCCGGAGCGGGATCAGGTGAGTCGGGAGTGGAGGAAAGCGACGGCAAAGTCATGAGTTTTGTTCGAAAGGTGCGTGACCTTAACCAGCCCCCGGTAGGCTGTCAACGCGGTTGGACGGCGGTGCGCGCGGCTAGGTTGCCTCTTGCGGCGAATAGCCACGGCGTAGATACTGCGCGCGCGGGTGCCCGGGTGGGCCCCGCGCAGACACGTCCTTCAGGGCGCGCTGTTGAGGGCACCTTTGGTGCCCAGCAATCGGCGGCACCACGCTTGAGGTGCCCAATCGAAAGGACTCATAAGACAATGCAGAGCTTCAAAAACTCCCTTCTTCTCGTTGGAATGGTCTTCGCCCTCGGCGCCTGCCCCGCAGGCGGGGTCCCGGGCGGCGCCGGCGGCATGCCGGGCGGCAGCGGCGGCGGCGTGAGCCCCGACTCCTGCGGTGACCTGGCCGCCAAGGGCGGCGATGTCGGCCGCAAGCTGAACGCCTTCCTCGAGGCCGCCGCGACCCTGGACGCCAAGGTCAGCGCGGTCGAGAACACCGTGAAGGACGCCTGCCTCGTGATGGGCGCCGAGCTCGGTATGGCCGGCCTCGAAGGTGACACCAAGACGGTCTGCAACAAGGTCGCCGAGGAGATCCGTGGCGGTCTCAAGGCCGGCCTCAAGGCCGAAGCGAAGTTCGTCGTGAACTACAAGCCCGCCGAGTGCAAGGTCGACGCGAACGTCGCTGCCAGCGCCGTCGCCCAGTGCGAGGCCAAGGCCGAGGCCGACGTGCAGGTCACCTGCGAAGGCACCTGCGGCGGCACCTGCGAGGGCAAGTGCAACGGTACCTGCAAGGCGAAGAACGCGGACGGCTCTTGCAAGGGCGAGTGCGAAGGAACCTGCGAGGGCTCGTGCTCGGGCAGCTGCAACGGTCACGCGACCGCGTCGGGCTCGGCCGAGTGCCAGGCGTCGGCCGAGGTCAAGGCCAACCTCGACGTGCAGTGCACCGAGCCGGAGATCCTCGTGAACTACGACGCCAAGCTGGTCGTGGACAAGGATCGCCTCGAGAAGACCATCGGCGCCATCAAGAAGGGCCTGCCCAAGCTGCTGGCGGCGAGCGCGCGCGCCAAGATCGCCCTGAAGGCGCTCGTGACGTTCGGCAAGACCGCGAAGGACCTGGCCGGCTCGGCCAGCGAGATCGCCAGCGCCTTCGGCGACGCGGCGTTCTGCGTCACGGGCCAGCTCGCCGCGGCCGCCAAGGCGGTCGTGTCGGTCGAGGTCAAGATCGAGGTCTCGGTCGAGGCGTCGGCCGAGGTCGGCGGCGCCTGCGGCGCCTCGTCTTCGTAAGACGTAGCCCTCAGTAGCTATGTCCCCAACGGGCGGCACGGAGACGTGCCGCCCGTTCTATTTTCGGGAGTGCGCGCTCCCGATCCAGATACCGGATCCGGATCCGGGGACAGGAGCCTGGGTCACAAGCATTCGTTTTGACTACGATTCTGGATCCTGTGCCCCCTGGTCGCTGTCCCCCGGGCGGCGGGTCGGGCGTTAGGGCAGGTCGGTGCGGTAGAGGCGCCAGTCGGAGAGCATCTTGGCGCCGACACCGTCGTAGAGCTTCTGGGCGTCGACGTTCCAGTCGAGCACCATCCACTCGAAACGGCCGCAGCCGCGCTCGACGGCGAGCGCGCGCAGCCGCGCGAGGAGGGCGCTCGCGACGCCGCGCCGGCGCGCGCGCGGGTGGACGAAGAGGTCCTCGAGGAAGAGCGTGGGCCGGGCGCGGAACGTCGAGTAGGTGTGGAAGAAGATCGCGTACGCGCCCACCTGCCCGTCGACGTCCGCGACGAAAATCTCGTAGCGCGGCTTGTCGCCGAAGGCGTCGTCGAGCAGGCGCTGCGCGGCCGTGTCATCGGGGCCGGGCAGCTTCTCGAAGTCGGCGAGCGCGCGCACGAGCCCCAGGAAGGCGGGCGCGTCCTCGCGGCGGGCGGGGCGGACGATCGGAGCGGCTAGCGGGGCGTTCGGCGGTTCGGACATGCGCTATTCGTAGCGCAAACCGTCCACCGGGCGAAGCCGTGCCGCCACGTACGATGGGTAGATCGTGGCCACGAAGCTGATCGCGACGCCGGCGAGCGCCACCAGCGCGACCGCGACCGGGTCCATCGAGACCGGCAGCCGATCGATGTAGTAGACGTCGGGATCGAGCGGCAGGCCGAAGCTCTCGAGCGCCAGGCAGGTGGCCACGCCCAGCGTTATGCCGAACAGCGTGCCCAGGCCGCCGATGTACGAGCCCTCGATCATGAAGATGCGCATCACGCCCGAGTCGGAGGCGCCGAGCGCCTTGAGGATCGCGATCTCCTTGGCCTTCTCGACCACGACCATGATGAGGTTCGAGACGATCGAGAACGACGCGACCAGGATGATGATCGTGAGCACCAGGAACATCGCGATCTTCTCCAGCTTGAGCGCCGAGAAGAGGCTGCGGTTGAGCTCCTTCCAGTCCTGCACGCGGTAGGTCGGGCCCAGGCGTTCCTCGAGCGCGCGCACCACCGGGGCGGTGTCATCGCGGTCGCGGATCTTGATCTCGATGCCGTCGGTCTCGTCGCCGAGCGAGAGGAAGCTCTGCAGCGCGGGCAAGGTCACGTAGGCGAACTTGGTGTCGTACTCGTACATGCCGCTGTAGAAGATCCCGGCGATGCGGAAGTTGCGCACGCGCGGCACCTGGCCGGCGGGCGTATCCTGGCCGAGCGGCGAGACCACCTGGACCTCTTGCCCGACGTAGAGGTGCAGGTTCTTGGCGAGCTCGCGGCCGACCAGGAGGCCGTCGAGATCGGCGACGCGCGGATCGAGCGGCCGCTCACGCGCGGGTGAGGCCTCGATGACGGTGGTCGAGCCGAAGCCGGTCAGATCGAGCAGCTCGGGGTCGCGCGACGGCAGGTACTTCGCCGGGAAGCCTGCGTCGATCGACGGGAGGGCGGCCGACCCGCCGTCAGCGACCTCGGTGGGTCCGGAGAAGTCGACCGGCACCTCG
>JBKJOI010000475.1:0-8455 GCA_046595695.1 Haliangiales bacterium
CACGTAGCGGTACGAGAGGTAGCCGTAGCCGTCGCCGATCGGGTTGTTCACGCCGAAGTTGCCGGTGCCCCAGCTGTTCTTGAAGATGTAGAAGCCCTTCTCCATGACCGGGTTGCCGGCGGCGTCGACCATCAGGTTGCCGTCACCGTCGCGCGACTGCACTTCCAGGTTGTCGTCCCAGCCGATGATCAAGATCGAGTGGCCGGCGCGGTGCGTGTGGCTCTCGGTGATGTCCTTGGCGTTGGGCGCGGTCACGTAGCCCTGGCGCCAGTACGCGGCGTTCACGGGAATGGTCGAGCCGCGGTGGTTCCACGCCTGATAGAAGAAGTCCATGCCGACGAGCACGCCGGTCTTCTTGGTGGTCAGGTGCGCCTTGATGCTGTTGGTGTTCAGGTAGCGGCCACGCGGCAGCTTGAACTTGGGGGCGTCGAGCGCCGTCTGCGGCGGGGTGCCGTTGGTGTGGCACTTCGTCGGGCGGGTGTTCTCCTCGCCGACGCACTCGGGATCGTTCGCGGCGCCCCAGGGCTGCGTCTCGTACGGCCACGCGGCCTCCTCGGTGATGCCGTACTCCGAGATCGCCTGCAGGTTCTCGCGCGAGTTCGAGCCCGACGTCATGGTGTACGCGCCGACCTGGAACTTCACCGACCACTGCAGGTACTGCTCCGAGAAGTCGGGCGAGGGCCGACCGGCCTTGATGTAGAGGCTCTCCATGAGGCCCACGGCCGAGAAGATCGAGCAGACGCCGCGGCTGCCCTGGCTCTGCACGCGCGACTGGTCAGCCGCCACGTCGAAGGTCGCGGGGTAGATCGCGTCAGCCTTGTTGTCGTCGGGCAGCGTGGCGTTGGCCGGCGCGCCGGCCATGAGCTCGTCGTACGAGCCGAGCGCGGCCTCGTCGGTGTCATCGACGATGGCGCCGGGCGTCTCGTCAGTCGCGGCGCAGGCGCTGGCGGTTACCAGCAGGAGAAGAGGGAGAACACGGGACCGAATGCTTCGCATGGCCGGTCCCATAAACACGAAGCGTGCCAGGGCCAAGTACTCTAAAGGACTGGGAGTGCGCGTGAAAATCCGTCCACCGGCTAGCCGAGTGGCCGGCTAGGCGCGCTGCGGAGTCTCGGCCGATAGCTCGAGGCCCTCGCGGCCCGAGGTGGTGTCGCGCGCTGAACCCGCTCCGCAACCTCCTGTAAGAAGGTGTTCTTAGTTACTTCTCCACCGCACTCAATTTTTACTTAAGTTCACTCGTTTCCGACGCGGGAGGAGCCTCGTATGCGCTTGCTGATCTGTCTACGCCACCCCGAGTGGCCCTCGTTCATTTCATTTTTGCTGCTCGCGCTGTCGGCCTGCGCCACCACCGCAGGCGACAGCAGCGGTGATCTCGGCGACGACGACGACGCTCCGGGCACAATCGACGCGGCCCCTCGCGCCGTCGACGCCTCCGAGGTCAATCCCCCGGACAGCGCGCCACCCGGCACCATCGACGCGGCGCCACCCGCGATCGACGCGGCGCCGCTGCCGATCGACGCCGCGCCGCCCGCCCCCGACGCCAACACCGGGCCCTTCTGCACCGCCGACAACCAGTGCACCGGCGTGCACGAGTGCTGCTGGAAGTTCATCCCGCCCGACTTCATCAGCGGTACCTGCACCTACGGGAACGTCATCCCCCTGCTCGGCTGCGTCCCCGCCGATCCACCCGACGCCGGCCCCTGACAGCTGACCCGACACCTGCGAACGCGGGCGCGCCCGAGGCGGCGCGGGCGGCCCTCTGCGCGGTTTAGGCTGGAGGTTGACGATGAAGCAGGGGAGCCGGGAGGCTTGGCGAGCGGGCGGCTGCGAGATAGCAACTGGCCCGGGGAGAGCTGGATCGGGGCGGGGGTGGCCTAGAGCATCTTCAGGAACTCGAGGAGATCGCGGAGCTTCTTCGGGTGCTGCTTCCAGTCGATGCCGAGGAACTCGGGGCTGTCGTGGCCGGCGTTCGAGGCACCCGACTCGGTCGAGTCGAAATAGAAGGTGTAGGGCTGAGCGGCGGCCGCGTCGTCCCAGGCGTAGCCGACCTTGTCGGTGTCGTAGTGGATGTCACCGCGCACGAACGTCGCGGGCCGGCTCGAGGGCACGAGCAGGTGGTAGAGCGTCGGCACCGCGCCGTTGTGCAGGTACGGGGCGCGCGCCCAGATGCCGTCGAGCGGCGGCGCCACGTAGCCGCGGCCGGTGACCGCGAAGTCACGGATGATCTGGTCGTCGGGAACCGCGCAGACGTCGGCATCGGTGCACAGGCTCTTCAGCAGCGCGATGAGACGCGGGCGCGCGCCATCGCTGATGGTGAAGGTCCGGTTGGGATCGGTCCCGGTCGCCGAGGTCGGGTAGATGTAGTCGTTGTTCTCGACGTGGCAGCTGAAGCAGTGCTTGGCGAACAGCTTGGCGCCACGCTTCGCCGCGTGGATGTCGACGTCGAACGGGTACGGCGGCGACGGCAGCTCCTGCGAGAACACGGCGGTCACGGCGGCGTTCGCGTAGCTCACGGCGCTCGCCACGCCGAGGGCGCCGACCTCGGCCGCGAGGTTGCGGTAGATCGGGTTCGGGATGGCGCCGTCCCACTGCGCCACGGTCCGCGCCTGCTGATTCCAGACGCTCGGGATGTCCACCTGCGCGGGCGCGTGCGGCATCACCTGCGCGACGATGCCGGGGGCGAGCGCCGGATCGAGGATCTCGGGGAACGCCAGGATCGGCAGGCCGACGCCGATCGCGTCGAGGAAGCCGGGCTTCTCCAGGTTGTGGAGATCGGGCGCGTCGGGGAAGCGCGCCGGGCTGTAGGTGAACGCGCCGAGCGTGGCGTCGATCAGGCCGCGGCGCTGCAGCACCTTGGTCTTGAAGCCATTGGTGAGCGGGTTCGAGCCGAAGATGGCGTAGCGGGGATCGGCGACGGTGCGCTCGACCACGGTGCGGAACTGGTTGAACTGGGTGTTGGGACCGCCGACCAGGTGGATGACCGCGCCGTCAGGACCGATGACGCGACCGACGTGGCAGGTGGCGCAGGTGACCGCGGCCAGCTCGATGCCGTTGGCCGTGGCCGTGCCCAGTCCGAGCGGCAGCGGGTTCGCAGCGTCGAACGGATCGGGACCGAGACCAACCTTCGCCAGCTTCTCCGCGGGCGGACCCCAGAGGTCGGGGAACACCAGCGGGAACTTCTCCAGCAGGAGCTTGGGCACGCCCGACACGCCAATGGGTCCATAGAGGAACGCCTTGAAGCCGGCGTCGTGACTCGCCAGGTAGGCGTCGAGGGTGGCCTGACGCTCGGCGCGGATGGTCGCCCACGACTTGTTGCTGTCGCATTCGGCCTGGATCTCGGAGGCGAGGCCAGCTAGCTGTTCGTCGGACACGCCGGACGAGTCAGCGCAGCTCGCCAGAGTGGCGGTCAGCAGGAGGCCGGTCAGGTTGCGGAAGTGTTGCTGTCGGTTCATGTCGGTACCCTTCCTTAATGGAAAGGTACGACTATGCTGTACGTGCATGTAGGGCAAGAAGTAAGCATTGTGTGTTGCCTCACCATGTAGTCACACCGCACTACACCGATGATATCTCACGTATTTCTAACTTCCTGGTCCGGCAAGGCCCTTGGCGCTCCCGCAAATGACACACGCGGTCGAACGGACGAGTCAGCTCTACGGCTCGCTCGACGTGCGCTAGGGCACGATGCCCGCGACCGCCTCGTCGGGCTCGTGCGCCTACGGAGTAAGCTCCGGGACGTGGCCCACGCAGCAACCAAGCTCCCCCTGCTCGCCCTGCTCTGCCTGACCCTCCCTGCCTGCCAGCTGTTCTTCGGCGACGACGACGACGACGCCCTGCCCGACATCGACGCTGGCGCGCCGCCCGACGCGGCCGCGCCACCCGACGCGCGGCCGCCCGCCGACGCGAGCGTCTGCGGCGAGCTCATCGGCAGCTTCACGCCCCAGCCCAGCCCGCACGTCACCCCGACCACGGCGGTCACCTACCCCACCAACCCGCCGTCCTCGGGACCGCACTACGCGCAGTGGGTGCGCTGGAACGCGACCTATGCCGAACCCGGCGTGAAGCGCGAGAACTGGGTACACAACCTCGAGCACGGCGGCGTGGTGTTCGTGTTCAACTGCCCCGGCGCGGCCGGTTGCCCCGACGTCGTCGCCGAGCTCGAGGCGCTCGAGGATTCGCTGCCCGCCGATCCCAAGTGCACCGCGCCGGGCGTGCGCACGCGCAGCCTGATCACCGCCGACGCGCTCCTGCCCGCCAGCGTGCAGGTCGCGGCGGCGGCGTGGGGCAAGACCTACACCGCGAGCTGCGTCGACGCCGCCTCGCTGCGCGCGTTCTACCTGGATCACTTCGGCAGGGGGCCCGAGGATCTCTGCAACCAGGGCACCGTCCCGTAGCGGTCACATGCAGTAGTAGCCGATCTGATCGTTCACGTAGCCGCAGGTCATACCGTCGGCGGCGCAGTCCGCGCTCTGCAGCTGGCCGTCCTGGCACCACTCGGCCACGTTGCCGGTGCAGCGGCCCAGGTAGTCGAGGCCCATGCACGGATCGTCGATGCAGGTGGCGCCGAGGCCGCCGACGAGCTCGCACTTCTGCATGCAGGTGCCGCAGTCGCGGCTCTTCGCCACGCCGTCCTCGCACCAGCGCGCCACCTCGCCGTCGCACTCGCCGACCCCGTCCACGCCGCCGCAGGTGTCGGGGCCGCTGATGCAGCGGTAGCCCATCGCCGCCGCATCCCAGCCGCAGGCTCCCGGGCACTGCGTCGACACCAGCTCGTCGTCTGCCCCGCAGTACACGGCAGTGTTGCCGACGCAGCGGCCCTCGGCGTCCGCCGAGCCGCAGCCGCTGCCGACCACGGTCGGGCCGGTGAAGCCCTCGATCCAGTCGACGCTGGTGTCGACCCGGGTGTAGTTGTCGCGATCGACGCACGAGTTGTCACCGCCGGTCAGATCGCCCTCGACGCGCACGGTGCCGTCGGGCGCCATCACGAACAGCGGCCCGCCCGAGTCGCCGAAGCACAGGCCGTGCATGCCCTGGCCGTCGACGGTGATGAACTCGCCCTCGAGCTGGACGATCGGCTCGGCGGTGAACTCGCGCTCGCCGTAGTCGTCGTTCTCCTGCTGCCCGTAGCCCGCGCCCTCGGCCATCTGCCCGATCCAGGTCTGGTCGAGCGGTGTGGTCATGATCGGGATCGGCTCGACGCCCACCATCACGGTGCGCGCGTCGACCGCGAGCTCGCCGAGCGTCTGATCGCTGTCCGGATTGTTGACGATCCGGATGGTCTGGATGCACTTGTTCGGCACGTCGGCCTGCTCGCCCATGCAGAACTCGGCGCCGACCTCGAGGCCGCAGTGGGCCGCGGTCAGCACCCAGGTGGGCGTGATCAGCGTGCCGCTACAGCCGCCCCAGGTGCCGATGGCCAGGATCTGCCCGGGCGTCAGCGCGACGTAGCTGGGCAGCGCGGTGCCGAAGTAGACCCGGGCGCTGCGGTGCACATCGCCGCACTCGTCGTCGGGAGGCGGCAGCGCGGCGTCGGCCTCGTCCACCGGCGGCGGCAGGCCACCGTCGTCGCCGGACGCGCCGTTACCGCTGCAACCGGTGTGCAGCGCCGTGAAACCCAGGGCCAAAGCGACGCAACCGCTCCATACACGCATCCCAGCCTCCGCTCAGATTCCCGCGCCCGAGAAGTCAAGCCGATGAGACGCCGTGATATCCCGTCCTGATAGCCCGTTCAACTCAAGAGCATGATCGAACACCCGATGCGGGCCGCCGGTCATCTGACCGGACCTGACCGAATGCGATGCGGCTACCACACCGCCGACGCCTGCACCTTGAAGGCGTGGGTGTCCGGCTCGTCCTCGAGCGGCACCTGCCCCGAGCGGAGCTGCACCTTGTCGCCGTAGAAGTAGTGCGAGTACTGCAGCATCAGCTCGCCCCAGTCGGCGAGCGGGAAGCGCACCCGCGGCGACAGCGCGCGGAAGCCGTTCTCCTGATCCTTCATGTCCAGGATCACGCGGTCGTAGCGCAGCGACACCACCAGGCCGGGGCGGATGCGGTAGCTGGGCTCGGTGCCCCACTTCACGTACAGCCGGTCGTCTTTGTTCACGAGCGGCATCTCGCTCTGCTGGCCGCTCGTGACGTAGGTCGTCATGCCGAAGAAGCGCACGCCGATCGCGCGCGTGAGCTGCGCCGGGAAGTCGAGCGCGCCCACCCAGAACGTGCCGGTGCCGCTCTGGCTCTCGGTCAGGCCGAGGAAGTTCTCGGTCAGGCCGCGACCGCCGCTCGAGTGCAGGAGCTCGACCGCGGGCGCCAGGAACAGCGACTTCTCGGCGCGGTAGTGCGACGCCGCGACGTAGAGCGGGCCGAGCCCGCCGATCGGGTAGCGCAGATCGACGCCCAGCACCATCAGGCTGCCGTCCTCGATGGGCGACAGCTTGGGTTTGTCCTTGGTCCAGGTGTAGACGACGTAGCCGCCCAGCACGCCGGCGCCGACCGGGATCCCGCCGGTCAGATGCGCCACTGGCGTCATGCCCTGGTTCTGCTGGCGGACCGCCTGGTGCACGCCGGCGCCGACCTGCACGTGGGCGCGCTCGTTGAAGTCGTAGCGCGCCTTGAAGCCGCCCTGGTGGGTGCGCCCGAAGATGTACGTGTCGTACGGATCGATGTGCCCGAAGCGGTCCCAGAACACACCCAGCTCGACGGTGAGCGCGTCGGCGCCCAGGAAGCGGCGCGCCTCGACCGAGGCCTGCGCGATGCCCGCCTGGCTGTCGAGCTCGGTGGTCGCGTAGTCGGAGTACAGCGAGGTGAAGATGCCGAACTTGGCGCGGTAGTCCTGGTACCTCGCCGACAGGAACAGCTCGGCCCAGTCAGGCTCGTTGAGGCGCGTGTACGCGAAGCCGGACAGGTAGTAATCGCCGTCGATGAGGTAGGGCTCGCGCGGCGTGGTCTGGAACGCGAGCGGCATGCGCGCGTAGCCGTGCAGCTCGACGGTCGTGGCGGAGGCCAGGGACGGCGTGGGCGGCGCGGCGGGCGCGGCATCCTGGGCGTGCGCCACGCTCGCGCCCGACGCGGCGACGAGCAGCAGCAGCCCCGCCGCCGCGGCCGGACCGCGGCGGCGGCGGCGCAGCGTCAGCACCAGCCCCGCGCCGAGCGCAGCGAGCACGAGCCAGGTGCCCGCGCGCGGCGCCGGGCCGCGCGCGGCGCCCGCGCGGCACATGCAGGCCGTGCCGGTCGCGACGTCGAGCCCGTTGCCGGGGCCGCCGTCGATCTCGGGACCAGCGTCGACGAAGCCGACGCCCGCGTCGGGGAAGCTGGCCGGGTCTTCGGTGCCGCAGTCGGTACGCTCGAATTGCCCGGCACGTGACAGCGAGGTCAGCACGTAGGCGCCGGCGCCGTAGCCGACCATGGGGATGGAGCCGGTGTAGCGGCCGATCGCGCCGCTCGAGCCGTTGGTGTTGTAGAGCTCGGGCACGAGGTCGTGGTTGACCCGCGCCTGTGCGGTGACGAAGTCGTAGAGCGCGTCGGCGCGGCCGGTCTGGCCGGCGCGGTGGAACGCCTCCGAGGCGCGCAGGTCGATGAGGATCCACTCGTCGGAGTCGTACTGATCCGAGGAGCCCTCGATGCGCTTGTAGCCGCCCACCGGCGTCTGCAGGAAGGACATGTCGGAGAGCGTCGCGGTCGCGATCGGATCGTCTGACGGGATGAGCCCCCACGTGAAGGCCTCGACCACCGAGCCGTCGTGGTAGTTGGCGCCGCTCGCGAGCCGCTCGAGCGAGCCGGCGAGCACGCCGCGGCTGTCGGCGAAGCGCGTGCGCAGCGTCTCGGCCGCCTTCTCCGCGTACATCTTGTAGCGATCGCGATCGTCGAGCTTGCCGGCGCGCCGCGCCAGCGCCGCCATGTCGCAGAGCCCGCGCGCCGTGGCCGCGGTGGTGTACAGGAAGTGCTCGCGGTTGCCCCAGTGCACCTCCCAGATCGACGCGTCGGCGATCGCCATGCCCTCGGGCTCGAGGTTGACGATCAGCGGCTCGGCGACGCCGGTCTTGAGTGCCTCGTAGACGGTGTCGCCCTTCTTCGTGGTCGCGTCGAGCCACGCCGCGTCGCCCGAGAAGTCGACGTAGCTGCGCGCCGCCCACAGCACCAGGCCCCAGCCGTCGATCTCGATGTTGCGCGTGGGCGCGCCGGAGAAGTCGGCCTCCTCCTCGCCGTTGCCGAAGTAGCGCACCGTGCTGATGCGGTAGTTGACGTTGCCGAGGAACGAGCTGTACTTGCCGGCGTCCGAGTCGAGGAAGAAGTTGAGCCCACGCTTGGCCTCGGCGTGGTGGCCCGAGCGGGCCAGCGCGACGATCGCGTAGGCCGCGTCGCGTACCCAGCCCGAGTGCCACTGACCCGGCGTGAGCGACGCCAGGATCATGCCGTGCTGTTTCTGGTCCTCGCCGAACGGCTCGAGGATCTGCCCCATGCG
>JBKJOI010000530.1:0-3043 GCA_046595695.1 Haliangiales bacterium
GCCGGGACGCTTGGAGGCAGAGGCATTGCACCACAGCGGCCCACGCCGTCGCCTGGCCCAAGCCTCGGGCCGCGCATCCCTCCGCGCCGTGCGCGACGCCCCGTGCTACATACGGCGCGCATGGCCAGCCTCGACGTGCCCGACGTGCCCGACGCGCCCCCGCCGCTCATCGTCGCGACGACCTCTGCGTACCGGCTGGCGCTGCTGGACCGGCTCGGCATCGTGTACCAGGCGGTCGCGCATCGGGTCGACGAGCGCGCTGCGGAGCCGAGCGGCGCGGGCGTCACCGCCGAGACGATCGCGCTGACGCTGGCGCGCGCCAAGGCCGACAGCCTGGCCGGCGCGTTCCCGCACGCGCTCATCCTGGGCTCGGACCAGGTCGTCGAGCTGGACGGCGAGCTCCTGCACAAGCCGGGCAGCGAGGCGAACGCGATCGCGCAGCTCACCCGTCTCGCCGGCCGGACGCACCGCATCGTGACCGCGGTCGCGCTCCGCCGCCCCGACGGCAGCCACGAGACCCACGTCGACCTCCACACCATGCGCATGCGCGCGCTCACCCAGGCCGCGCTCGCCGCCTACGTCGCGGCCGACCTGCCGCTCGACTGCGCCGGCTCGTACAAGATCGAGGGCCGCGGCATCGCGCTCTTCGAGGCCGTCTGCGGCCAGGACTACACCGGCATCATCGGCCTGCCGCTGACCGCGGTGGTGACGCTGCTGGCACGCGCAGGCGTGCACGTCTTCGGGACGGTCTGACCGTGTACCGCTTCTTCTACTGGCTGGTGCTGGCGCGGCTGCCGGCCGAGCTCGTGCACCACATCGCGTTCGCGCTGCTGCGCGCGCTCCTGGCCATCCCGGGCGTGCGCGCCCTCTCGGCGCGCCTGCTGGGCCCGCGCGACCCGGCGCTGCGCGTGCGCGCGCTCGGCCTCGACTTCCCCGGGCCGCTCGGGCTCGCCGCCGGCTTCGACAAGGACGCGCGCGGCGCCGACGCGCTCGGCGCGCTCGGTTTCGGCTTCGTCGAGATCGGCACCGTGACCGCCGAGCCGCAGCCGGGCAACCCGAAGCCACGCATGTTCCGCCTGCTCGCCGATCGCGCGCTGGTGAACCGCATGGGCTTCAACAACCAGGGCGCCGCGGCCGCGGCCGCGCGCCTGCGCCGCAAGCGCCACGTGATCGTCGGCGTGAACATCGGCAAGACCAAGCGGGTCGCCGAGGAGCAGGCGGTCGCCGACTACGTCGCCAGCGCGCGCCGGCTCGCGGCGCTCGCCGACTACCTGGTCGTGAACGTGAGCTCGCCCAACACGCCCGGGCTGCGCCACCTGCAGGCGGTCGAGAAGCTGCGCCCGCTGCTCGCGGCGGTGCGCGCCGCCTGCGACGAGGTCTCGCCCGCGCGACACGTGCCGCTCCTGGTCAAGATCGCGCCCGACCTCGTCGACGACGACGTCGACGCGGTCGCCGACCTGGCGCTCGAGCTGGGCCTGGACGGCATCATCGCCACCAACACGACGATCTCGCGCGACGGGCTCGCGTCACCCGCAGCCGAGGTCGCGGCGCTGGGCGCGGGCGGCCTCTCCGGCGCGCCGCTCAAGCGCCGCGCGCTCGCGGTGCTCGAGCGCCTGCGCGCGCGCGCCGGCGACCGGCTCGTGCTGATCTCGGCGGGCGGCATCGAGAACGCCGCCGACGCCGACGAGCGGCTGCGCGCCGGCGCCACGCTGGTGCAGGCCTACACCGGCTTCATCTACGGTGGCCCGCTGTGGCCCGCGCGCGTCCAGCGCGAGCTCGCACGCCGCCGACGCTCCGCCGGCTGAGGCCGCGCTTCACGCCGCCCCGCCCCGCCCCGCGTCGCCCCGCGCCTCACGCCACGAGCGGCAGGCGCACGTCGAAGCACACGCCGCGGCCGGCACGGTCGCTGACCGCGATCGAGCCGCCGTGGCCCTCGACCACCAGCCGGCACAGATAGAGCCCCAGGCCCCGGTTCGTGAAACCCTGGCTCGCGTGCACGACCCCGTACTTGTCGAACAGGTTGCGCTGCATGGCGGAGGGAATGGGCGGTCCGTCGTTGGACACGCGCATCAGCACGCGATCGCCGTCGCGCTCGACGGTGATCTCGACCAGCCCGTGCGCGGCCGCGAAGCGAAAAGAGTTGTTGAGCAGGTTCTCGAGCACGCGTCGGATGAGCTTGGCGTCGAGGCTGGCGCTGAGCGCGACCGCCGCCGGGAGCGCCAGCGTGACCCGCTGCGCGCGCGCGACCGCCCCGTAAGGCGCGAGCACCTCGCGCACGAAGCCGTCGATGTCGACCAGCGTCCGGTCGACCGGCAGCCGGCCCTCCTCGGCGAGCCCGATGTCGAGCAGGTCGACGATCATGGCCAGCAGGCGCTCGGCCGCGGTCCGGCAGTCGGCGAGGCTCTCGGCGCGGACCTCCTCGTCGAGGCTGTCGTCGCCGAGCATGTCCAGGTTCATCTTCACGACGCTGAGCGGGTTCTTGAGGTCGTGCACCAGCAGCATCGACAGGCGCTCCTTGGCCTGGATGAGCTCCTCCGCCTTGAGGTGCGCGCGCACGTTGGCGAGCGCATTCGTGATGTGCGGCGCCAGGTCGTCGAGCAGGGTCACCTCGTCGGCGCTGAACGGCATGGCGCGCGCCAGCAGCAGGGCGCCCTGCACGCCGCCGCCGATGAACACCGGCATCACGATCTCGGCGGCGGTGGTCGACGACGAGGACGCCGCGATCATCGCCGCGAAGGGCAGGAACGGCTTGAACAGCCCGATGGGCCGGGCGCCCGGCTCGACCACCAGCACGCGCCGGCCCTGGAGCGCGCTCTTCAGGGCCTCGGTCGAGTCGGTCGACTCGACGTAGCCGACGGCGTCCACCGGCACGTCCTGCTGCAAGGACACCCGGACCAGGCGCAGCAGGCTCTCGTAGTCGCGGCTCATGGCGACCGCGCGGGCGACCTCGGAGACCAGCTTCCAGCGGCGCGCGTCGGCCAGCGCCTGCGTCAGCTCGGTCTCGCGGGGCTGGTAGTACGAGCGCAGCAGCAGGAGGTTGCGC
>JBKJOI010000645.1:0-13352 GCA_046595695.1 Haliangiales bacterium
GCCCGACGTGCTCGACGCCGAGCTGCAGCGGCGCATGTACCTGGACATCGCCGACCTGGCGCGCGGCAAGCTGCGCGATCTGCCCATGGCGCGCGACTACTACCGGCGCGTGCTCGACGCCCAGCCCGACGACGCGCGCGCTCTCTCCGCGCTCGAGCTGCTCTACCGCGAGACCGGCGAGCACCTGGCGCTTCGCGACGTGCTGCGCAACAAGGCCGAGCGCTCGGAGGACCTCGACACCAGGCACCAGGCGCTGGTCGAGATCGCTGTGCTCGCCGAGGAGAAGCTGAACGAGAGCGAGGACGCGGTCGCCGCCTGGGAGCAGGTGCTCGAGCTGCAGCCCGCCGACGCCGACGCGGCGCACGCGCTCGAGCGCCTCTACACCGTGCGCGAGCGCTGGCTCGAGCTCGCCGAGCTGCTCGAGCGCCGCCTCGGCTACGCCGAGGATCTGGAAGAGGCGGTCGCGGCGCGCTTCCGCCTGGGCGAGCTGTTCGAGAAGCGCCTCTCCGACCCCGACCGCGCGGTCGAGAACTACCAGGCCGTGCTGGGCGGCGATCCGACCCACGCCGGCGCCATCGCCGCGCTCGAGCGCTACCTCGACGACGCGGCCACCCGGCTCGGCGTCGCCGAGGTGCTCGAGCCGCTCTACATCGCGCGGCAGAACTGGCCCGGGCTCATCCGCCTGACCGAGATCCGCCTCGACTCCGAGCAGGATCCGGCGCAGCGCCAGGCGCTCACCCGCCGCATCGCGCGCCTCTACGAGGAGCAGCTCGAGGACCTGGAGGGCGCCTTCCGCTGGTACGGCAAGGTCTTCCGCGAGGTCCCCGAGGACCGGCAGATCCGTGACCAGCTGCAGCGGCTGGCGCAGATCCTGGACCGCTGGGACGCGCTCGCCAACGTCTACCAGGAGTACCTGGGTGACGAGCAGGGCGACTCGCCCGCGCTGCGCGAGGTCGCGCGTGCGCTCGCCGACATCGCCGACCGCCGCCTCGACGACGTCGAGCGCTCGCGCGCCGCGTTCGCGCGGCTCCTGCAGATGGAGCCCAACGACGCCTCGGCGTTCGCGCAGCTCGAGGCCATGCTCACGCGCGCGCAGCGCTGGTTCGCGCTCATCGAGAGCTACGAGGAGGCCGGCGCGTCGGCGCTCGACCCGGCGCGCCGCATCGATCTGCTCGGTCGTATTGCGCGCGTGCAGGAGCAGCGGCTGACCGCGCCCGACAAGGCGATCGAGTCGTGGCGCGCGGTGCTCGAGATCGATCTCGACGACTACGGCGCGATCACCGAGCTCGACCGCCTGTACCAGGAGCAGAAGCGCTGGGAGGACCTGGCCGAGCTCTTGACCCGGCGCGTCGAGCGCGCCGGCGGTCCCGCCGAGTCGGCGGCGCTGCGTGTACGCCTCGCCGAGGTCATGGAGACGCGGCTCCTCGACGTCACCGGCGCCATCGATCAGTACGAACAGGTGCTGGTCGCCGAGCCCGGGCACGCGCCCGCGCTCACCCCGCTCGAGCGCCTGGTCGCCGGCACCGAGCACCGCCAGCGCATCGCCGAGATCCTCGAGCCCATCTACCGGCAAAAGGACGTCTGGCAGAAGCTGGTCGTGATCCTCGACGCGCAGCTCGAGTTCGTCGAGGACAAGCCGCGCCGCGTCGAGATGCTGCGCGAGATCGCACACCTGCACGAGACCCGCGGCGGCAACCAGGAGCTCGCGCTCAAGGCGCTGGCGCGTGCCTGGAAGGAGGACGTCTCCGCCGAGGACGTCTACGAGGGCCTCGAGCGCCTCGCCGCCGCGCAGGGCAAGTGGGAGTTCCTGGTCGAGACCCTCGACGAGGGCGTCGAGGGCATCTACGACTACGACCTGGCCGGGCGCTTGCTCGGCCGCGTCGGCACGATCGAGGAGGAGAAGCGACAGCGGCGGCCCGCGGCGATCGCGGCGTGGAACCGCGTGCTCGAGGTCAAGGACGAGGATCCCGCGGCGCTCGACGCGCTCGCGCGCCTGTACGCCGCCGAGCGCATGTTCGAGCCGCTGGTCAAGGTGCTCGAGAAGAAGGCCGAGATCACCGTCGAGGTGCTCGAGAAGAAGGACCTGCTCTACAAGGTCGCCGAGCTGCAGGAGCGCGCGCTCGCGCAGCGCGAGCTGGCCATCCAGACCTGGAAGAACGTGCTCGCCATCGATGAGGAGGACGGCACCGCCCTCGACGCGCTCGAGCGGCTCTACCGTGAGACCGGCGAGCACCGCGCGCTGGCCGAGACGCTGGGGCGCAAGATCGACCTGGCCGAGGACCCGTTCAGCCAGCGCGCGCTGCAGTTCGCCGCCGCGCAGGTGTGGCAGGGCCCGATCGGCGACGCCTTCGAGGCCATCACGCTCTACAAGGCGGTGCTCGACGAAGACGCCAACGACGGCGAGGCGCTGGCCGCGCTCGACGAGCTGTACGCGCGCGAGAAGAACTTCAGCGACCTGGTCGAGATCGTCGACCGCCGCGTCCTCCTGGCCACCGATCCGGCGGTGCGCGCCGAGCTCATGCACCGCGCCGCCCGCGTGGTCGAGAAGGAACTGTCCGAGGCCGACCAGGCCATCGGGCGCTACAGCAAGATCCTCGCCGAGTCGCCGCGCCACGCGCTCACACGCGAGGCGCTCGAGGAGCTCACCGTCGACTCCGACACGCGCGAGGCCGCCGCCGAGGTGCTCGAGCCCATCTACCGCGCCGACTTCCTGTGGGCGCCGCTGGCGGAGCTCTACGAGCGCCGGCTCGCGGGCAGCGGGCAGGATCCGACCGTGCGACGCGCGCGCTTTGCCGCGCTCGCCGAGGTCCACGAGCAGGGCCGCCGCGACCTTGCCGCGGCGTTTGCCGCTTGGTCGCGCTGGCTGCACGAGGATCCCGACGACGAGGCCGCGCAGCTCGAGCTGGATCGGTTGGCCGGCGCGCGCGGCTCGTGGCCCGAGCTGGCCGCGCTCTACGAGCGCCTGCTCGACAACACCATGGACGGCGATCAGCAGCGCCGCCTGGCCATGAAGCTGGCCTCGATCTACGAGGACGACCTGGGCGACCTACCCAAGGCCGCCGAACGCTACCGCCGCGCCCTCGACGGCGGCGGCGACGAGAGCGCGGCGCTGGCCGCGCTCGACCGCATCTACGAGCGCGAGGGCCGCTGGGCCGAGCTCGCCGAGGTGCTCGATCGCCAGGCCCAGGGCGCGATGAACGCCGAGGACCAGGCGACCTTCCTGTACCGCCTCGGCGACGTGCGCGAGCGCTCACTCTCCGACGCGGCGGGCGCGGTGGCCGCGTTCCGCGACGTGCTCGACCGCGCGCCCACGCACCCGGCCGCGCGCGCCGCGCTCGAGCGGCTGCTCGGCAACCCGGCCGAGCGTCAGGCGGTCATCGCCGTGCTCGAGCCCATCTACGAGAGCGAGTCGGATCACGCGCGCCTCGCCGACCTGCTCGAGGCCAAGCTCACCGTCGAGCCGTCGGCGGCCGAGCGGGCGCAGATCCTGGCCCGGGTGGCCGAGCTGGCCGAGGGCAAGCTCGCCGACAAGGTGCGCGCGCTCGACGTGGTCGGCCGCTGGCTCGCCGAGGAGCCGGCGTCGTCGCTGGCCGCCGACGAGCTGCTCCGGCTGTCGGGTGAGCTGTCCCGCTGGGAAGAGGCGGCGGCGCGCTTCACCGACGTGCTGAGCGCGAGCAAGGACGACGAGGTCAGCCGCGACCTGTCCTTGCGGCTCGGCCGCGTGCTGCTCGGGTCGCTCGGCGATCCGGCGCGCGCCGAGGCCGCGTACACGCGCGTGCTCGAGCTCGAGCCACGCGAGCCGGAGGCGCTCGCCGCGCTCGATCAGATCTACCGCGCGCTCGGCGACGTCGCCAAGCTCGTGACCGTGCTGTGGGCGCGCGCCCAGACCGAGGGCGACGCGCTCGAGAAGCGCGGCTACTTTGCCGAGGCCGCCAAGCTGCGTGAGGAGCGGCTCTCCGACGAGCCCGGCGCGATCGCCGGCTGGAAAGAGGTGCTCGAGATCGACGAGGGCGACGGCGTCGCGCACACCCACCTGGCGGCACTCTACGAGCGCGGCCGGCAGTGGGACGCGCTGGTCGAGATCCTCGAGACCACCGCGCGCTTCGCCAAGGACAAGCTCGACGAGCGGGCCGCCCGCTGGCGCGCCGCCGAGGTGCTGGGCGGCGAGCTGGGCGCGCTCGATCGCGCGGTCGACGCCTGGACCCAGGTCGCCGATCTGGCGCCCGACGACGACGCGCCGCTGGCCGCGCTCGAGGCGGTGCACCGCCAGCGCGAGGACTGGCTGGCCGTGCAGGAGGTGCTGGTCAAGCGCATCGGCATCGCCGACGGCGCGCGCGCGCGCATGGGCTTCTACCAGGCGCTGGTGCGCCTGGCCGAGCACGAGCGCCGCTCGCCCGACGAGGCGGTCGGCTACCTGCTACAGATGCTCGAGATCGACAACGCGCTGCCGCTGGCCTACGCCGAGCTCGAGCGGCTCTACCGCCAGGCCGAGCGCTGGCACGAGCTGGTCGAGCTGTACGAGCGCCACGCCGACGTGCGCGGCACGCTCGGCGACGCCGACGGCGAGATCGGTCTGCTGGCCAAGGCCGCCGACGTCTGGGAGGGGCCGCTCGCCAACCCCGACGCCGCCGGCGAGATCCTCGAGAAGATCCTCAAGCGCGATCCGCGCTACGTGCCGGCGCTGGCGCGCCTGGCGCGCATCTATGAGGGCGCCTCCGACTGGACGCGTTCGATCCAGACGCTCGAGCGCGCGCTCGCGCTCGGCCCGGCGGGCACCGAGGCCGCCGAGATCCACTACCGGCTCGGCCGCGCCGCCGAGGCGCAGGGTGAACCGGCCGAGGCCGTGCTCGCGCACTACGACCACGCGCTCCACCATGATCCCGCGCACCCCGACTCGCTCGCCGCGATCGAGAAGTCGGCGCGCGAGCGCGCCGACTGGCCGCTGGTCGCGCGCCTCCTGCAGCGGCGCGAGGCCACCGAGACCGAGGTCGGCAAGAAGCTCGCGATCGCGAGCGAGCTGGCGACCATCTTCAAGGATCGCCTGGGCCAGCCGGCCGCGGCGTTGCCGTACCTCGAGCGGGCCATCCAGCTCGCGCCCGAGGACACCGCGATCGCCGACGCGCTCGCCGATCTGTACTTCGCCGCCGGCCGGCACGCGGACGCCGAGCCGATCTACAAGCGGCTGGCGGAGAAGGCCAAGACGGCGCGGCGCGCCAAGGAAGTGGCCCGCTACCAGCAACGCATCGGCGGGCTGCGCGAGGCCGCCGGCGACGTCGCCGCGGCGCTCGTGTGCTACGAGGACGCCTACCGCGTCGATCCGTCGTCGGGCGCGACACTCGCCGGCCTCGGCCGCCTGTACATGACGCAGAAGGAATGGGACAAGGCGCAGCGCATCTACCGATCGATGCTGCTGCAGAACCTCGACCCGTCGGTGGGCGTGTCCAAGGCCGACGTCTACCTGTCGCTCGGCACCATCCACGTGCAGAAGGCGGAGAACCCCAAGGCCAAGAGCATGTTCGAGCGCGGCCTCGAGAGCGAGCCAGGTCACGCCGGGCTGCGGGAGGCCCTCGCGCAGCTCAAGTAAGCACGCCGCGCCGTGGATCCGGCGCGGGGCCTCCTTGCTTGGCGCCTCCATGAGCTCTGCCGTCCACACACGCGAGGTCGACTTTGCCGCCGACATCCACGATGTCTGGCGCGTCGTCACCGACACCGACCGCCTGGGCCGGGCGCTCGGCTTCGACAAGATCGAGGTCGCGCCGCTCGAGGGCGCGGGTGCGGCGCGTTTCCTGGTGTCGACGAAGATCGCCGGCCTGGTCGTCGAGTACGAGGAGCAGCCGTTCCAGTTCGTCGAGCCCGAGCGCTTCGCTAGCCACCGGGTGTGCCGGCGCGGGCCGCTCGAGCGCATCGACAGCACCTGGGAGCTGGCGCGCCGCCCCGAGGGCGGCACGCATGTGAAGCTGACCGTCACGCTCGAGCCGGCCCGGGCATTCCTCATGCCGCTGGCGCGCGCGGCCGCGGGCAAGTCGGTCGCCAACCACATCCGCGTGTTGACCGAGGCGATGGCGCGGCTCGGGCAAGGCCAGCTGCCGTACCTCTTGCCGCCCCTGCACGCGGCCAGCGCGCCCGCGCTCGAGCGCAGCGCGCAGAACCTGCGCACGCTGGCCGGGCCGCGCCTGTTGCCGATCGCCGAGCGGCTGATCGCCCTGGTGCGCGACGGCGCGGATCCCGATGTCGGCCGGCTGCGGCCGTTCGCGCTGGCGGCCGCGTGGAACGTCGAGCGCCGCGACGCCGTCACGGTGTGCCTCTCGGGCGTGACCGCGGGCCTGCTCGACCTGGTCTGGGATCTGGTGTGCCCGAGCTGCCGCGGCTCGTCGGAGCGGCTCGCCGAGCTCGCCGAGGTCGGCAGCCAGGGGCACTGCCACCTGTGCGAGCTGTCCTTCGGCGTCGATCTCGAGCGCGCCATCGAGGCCACCTTCCGGCCCGCGCCGGCGGTGCGCGTGATCGAGGACGCGCCGCTGTGCATCAGCGGGCCGGCGCGCACGCCACACGTGCTCGCGCAGCAGCTGCTCGCCGGCGGCGCCCAGGTGGTGCTGCCCGCGCCGGCCGCGGCCGGGCGCTACCGGCTGTTCGTGCGCGGCGGCGCCACCGCGAGCATCGACGTCGAGGCGGGCGCGGCGGCGGAGGTCAGCTTCACCGCCGACGAGGGCGTCCTCCAGCCCGCGCGGCTCGACGTCGCGCCGGGCGGGCTCGTGCACGTGGTGCGCCCGGCGGGCCTCGGCGAGGTCCACGTCAAGCTCGAGCGCGCCGAGTGGGCGTCCCTGGCCACGACCGCGCACTTCATCAGCACGCTGCCGGCGTTCCGGCGCCAGTTCTCTGGCCAGGTGCTGCGGCCCGGGCTGTCGCTCAAGGTCGCGCGCGCGACGCTGCTGTTCTCGGATCTCACCGCGTCGACCGCGCTCTACGCCCGCGAGGGCGACGCGGTCGCGTTCAAGCTGGTGCAGGACCACTTCGAGGTCCTCACCGCCGTCGTCGAGGCCCACCGCGGCGCGGTGGTGAAGACCATCGGCGACGCGATCATGGCGGTGTTCGCGGACGAGGCCGATGGCGTGCGTGCCGCGGTGGCGATGCTGCACGCGTTCGACGAGTTCCGCGCGCGCGACGAGCTGGCGCGCCGGCGCGAGGTGTTCCTGCGCCTGGGCCTGCACTCGGGCGCCTGCTACGTCGTGACCGCGAACAAGATCCTGGATTTCTTCGGCCAGAGCGTGAACGTGGCGGCGCGGCTGCAGGCGAAGTCCAACGGCAGCGAGGTGGTGGTGTCGTCGGCGCTGGCCGATAGCGCGGAGGCGGCGGGCTGGCTGGTGGGCGCGCGCGTGAGCGAGCGCTTCACCACGCCCATCAAGGGGCTGGACGAGCCGATCTCGGCGGCCAGGATCTCGATCTCGTGACCGCGTGGGGACAAGCATGACGGAGGGACCGGGGCAGGCGGCGGGGGCGGGGAGTGGGCGGGGCACGCGCGACCTCGAGGAGCCCGTCGCCGCGCTCGACCGCGTCGAGGAGATCGCCCAGGTGGGCAGCTACGAGTGGGCGCTCGACGGCAGTCCGCCGGTGTGGTCGCGCCAGCTCTACCGGCTCCTCGGCTACCAGCCCGGCGAGGTGCCGCCCACGATCGAGGCCTTCGAGCGCAAGGTGCACCCCGACGATCGCGCGGGGGTGATGGTCAAGCTCGGCGGCGATGTCGTCGCCGGGGTCCAGGCGCACATGGATTACCGCCTGCGCAACCGCACCGGCGAGGTGCGCTGGGTGCGCGCCAATGGCCGCTTCGACTGCGACGCCGCCGGGAAGCCCGTGCGCATGGTCGGCACGCTGATGGACATCACCGAGCGCGTGCTCGCCGAGCAGTCCCTGCGCACCGCGAACGCGACGCTCTCTGCCGCGCAGGCGCTCGCCGACATCGGCAGCTGGACCTTCGAGTTCGCCACCGGCCGGCTGTCCTGGTCGGATCAGCTGTGGCGCGTCCACGGCTTCGAGCCGGGCGCGTTCCAGCTCGACGCCGAGCGCGGCAAGCGCCTGGTCCATCCCGACGATCAGGAGGCGCTCGTGCGCATGCACTCGCAGGTGGGCGACGGCCGATCGACGCCGATCACCTACCGCGTGGTGCGGCCGTCGGGCGAGATCCGCGAGGTGCTCGCGCACGCCACGCTGGTGCGCGACGACACCGGCATGCCGGTGCGGCTGCTCGGCGCCGTGCTCGACATCACCGAGCGGCGCCGGCTCGAGGACCTGCTCGCGCAGTCGCAGCGCATGGAGGCTATCGGCCGGCTCGCCGGCGGCGTGGCGCACGACTTCAACAACCTGCTCGCGACCATCGTGCTGAACGCGTCGATGGGCCGGCGCCAGGTCGCCGGCAACCCGAAGGCCGAGATCGCGCTCGACGAGATCGAGGCCGCGGCCAGCCGCGCCGGCGAGCTGACCAAGCAGCTGCTCGCGTTCGCGCGGCGCCAGCCGATCGCGCCGCGCGTGTTCGCGCCCGGCGAAGTCACGCGCAGCCTGGTCGCGCTGCTCGAGCGGCTGGTGTCCCGGCCGATCACGCTGCGCGTCGTCACCGCCAGCGACCTGTGGCGCGTGAAGGCTGATCCGACGCAGTTCGAGCAGGTGCTGGTCAACCTGGTCGTGAACGCGCGCGACGCCATGCCCGACGGCGGCGCCATCGCGCTCTCGCTGCACAACGTCACGCTCGACGAGGACTACGCCAGTCGCCACCCCGATGCGCGGCCCGGTGAGCACGTCGTGCTCGAGGTCTCGGATCCCGGCCTGGGCATGAGCGAGGAGATCCTGCGCCACGTCTTCGAGCCGTTCTTCACCACCAAGCGTCCGGGCGAAGGCACCGGGCTCGGCCTCGCCACCGTCTACGGCATCGTCTGTCAGGCCGGCGGCCATGTCACCGTCGAGAGCACGCCCGGCAGCGGCTCCACCTTCCGGGTCTACCTGCCGCGCACGGGCGAGGATCTCGCCGAGCCCACCTCGGCGCGGCCCACTGTCGGCAGCCTCGGCCGCGAGCTCATCCTCCTGGTCGAGGACGACGAGCAGCTGCGGCGGGCCACCTCGAAGGTGCTCGAGGGGCTCGGCTACGCGGTGCTCACCGCGTCGGGCGCGCCCGACGCGCTCGCGTTCGTCGACGCGATGCCGAGCCAGCTGTCGATCCTGGTCACCGACGTCGTCATGCAAGGCATGGGCGGCATCGAGCTGGCGCGCGAGGTCGTGCGCCGCAGGCCCGGCGCGCGCGTGCTGCTCATCTCCGGCTACTCGCCACCCGAGGTCGGCGTCACCTCGTCGCTGGTCGAGCCGAACGCATTCCCGCTCTTGCCCAAGCCGTTCTCGCCGGCGCAGCTCGCGCAGCGGATCCGCGAGATTCTCGACGCACCGCCCATGGTATAGCGGGCCGGTGAGTCGTCTCGCGTTGCGTCCCGTCGCGCTGCTCGCAGCTGCCACCGCGCTGGTCTCGTCGGCCCTGCCGAGCCGCGCGCACGCCGCCGGCTTCGCCTCGGGCGCCGAGGACCTCGCGCTCGCGGCCGGCTATGTGGTGCCGGTCGGCTGTAGCCTCCTGACCACCGCGTTCAACGGCGCGTACATGGTCTACGGCGAGGGCGCGCCGCGGCGCTGGCGCAGCGGCGGCTACATCTGCGGCGGCGTGAGCGTGGCGCTCGGCACGTACTTGCTCGTCGACGACGGCTTCGAGACCAGCGAGGGCATCGTGCTCGGTACCATCCCGGTGGTCATCGGCCTGAGCGCGATCCTGACCGCGTGGTTCGTGGGCGCCCCCGACGACATCGTGGGCGATCAGGCGCTGGTGGTGCCGTGGCTGGGCGAGGGCCGCGCGGGGCTGTCGTGGTCGGGCCGGTTCTGAGCCGCGGCCCCGGGGCTCACTTGCTGAGCTGCTCGTAGACGCCGTCCCAGTCCTCTGACGGCGGCGCGTCGCGCAGGCGGCGCGAGCGCTCGGCGAACACGCGCGCCGGCTCGTCGTCGGGGTGGGCGGTCGCGAGCACGCCGAACGCGGCCACCGCGGCGTCGAAGCGGCGCGCGCGGTAGTCGGCGAGCGCGGCGCCGAACCCAGGCGCGTCGACGCCCGGCGCGGCGCCGCTGTCGCCGAGCAGCTCGTACACGCACACGGTGCGATCCTTGCCCTTCAGGCGCACGAGATCGAGCTCGCGCAGCGCGAAGCCCGGGCCGGCCAGCTCGCGCACCCGGTCGCTGACCAGGATGTGCGCGCCGTACTCCTTGGTCAGCGCCTCGAGCCGCGCGCCCAGGTTCACCGAGTCGCCGAGCACGGTGTAGTCGAAGCGCCGCTCCGAGCCCATGTTGCCCACCGACATGGGCCCCGAGGACAGCCCGATGCCGATCTCGATGCGCGGCAGGCCGCGCGCCTCCCAGCCGCGGTTCAGCTCGACGAGCCGGCGCTGCATCGCCAGCGCGGTGCGGCAGGCGCGCGCCGCGTGATCGGCCTGCGCGAGCGGCGCGCCGAAGACCGCCATGATCGCGTCGCCGATGTACTTGTCGAGCAGCCCGCCGGCCTCGAGCACGAGGTCGGTCATGGGCGTCAGGTACTCGTTCATGAACGCCGACAGCTGCTGCGGGTCGAGACGCTCGGCGAGCTGCGAGAAGCCGCGGATGTCGGAGAACAGCACGGTCAGCTCGCGGCGCTCGCCGCCCAGGCGTAGGCGCGACGGATCGGCCAGGATCTGCGCGACCGCGCGGTCGTCCAGGTACTGCGAGAAGGCGTTCTTGATGGCCGCCTTCTCGCGGCCCTCGACCACGAACCCGGCCGAGAGCGACGCCAGCGCGACGACCACGAACGCCGCCACCGGCGCGGCCAGGTCGATGATCAGGCGCTGCGCGGAGAACAGCCAGAAGCCGAGGACGACGTAGGCGGCGAGTGCGGCGCCGGCGACCAGCAGGACCAGCCAGGCGCGATCGGTGCGCACGCGGCGCAGCTGGAGCAACGTCATGAGCCCGCCGAGGGTCAGGATCGCGGCCAGCGTGGCGAGCGGGCCGGTGCGGCGCAGGAGCTCGCCGTGCAGCGCGTTGTGGGCGAAGGTGGCGTGGATCTCCACGCCGGGCAGCAGCGGATCGAAGGGTGTGACCACGCGGTCGCGGGCCAGATCGGTGAGGCCCACGAAGACCAGCTTGCCGGCGAGCTGCTCGCGCGGCACCTTGCCCTCGACCACGTCGACCGCGGAGACGTGCGGAAAGCTGCCGCCCGGGCCCAGGTAGTCCAGCCAGACGCGGCCGCGACGATCGACGGGGAGGGCGCGCTCGCCCAGCATGACGCGGTCGTCGCCGACGACGAACGACAGATCCGCGCCGGCCGAGGCGGAGGCGGGAGCGGAGGCGGAGGCGGGAGCGGAGGCGGAGGCGGAGGCGGAGGCGGGGGCGTCCGGGGCCTTCGCCCGCTCGCGCGCCATCGCCAGCCCGAGCGGCGCGTAGAAGCGTCCGGCGCGCTCGATCACCGCGAAGGATCGCCTTACCGCACCGTCGGGATCGGTGACCACGTTCACGAAGCCGGCGCCGCGCGCGCCCGCGGCGATCGACGGCAGGCTGACCGCGACCGCCTCACCGGCCGCGGGTGGACGGCGCGCGCGCGGCAGCTCGACCGCCACGGCCTCGCCGAAGCGCGCCCGGCGCAGCCCGGGCGGCTCGGCGCTGCCGGCCAGCGCGGCTGTATCCTCCAGGTAGAAGAGCACGCCCAGGTGCACGACCTTCGCGGCGGCGACGGCGGCGGCGAGCTTCTCGTCGCCGCGGGTCTCCTCGAGCACGGCGTCGAGCGCGGCGAGCGCGCCGTCGCCGGCGGGGCCGCGCGCGGCGGGCGCCTGGGCGCCGAGTGCCGTGCGCGCGGCGCGGACCTCGTCGAGTACGGATCGCTTCAGCACCACCTCGGGCGCCGCGAAGAAGGCATCGACGCCGATCGCGAGCGGCTGGTAGCGGCCGAGCGCCTCGATGAGGCGCGCCCAGCCGGCGCGGCGCTGCCACAGCTCGGGCGCGCGCGCCCGCGTGGCGTCGTCGAGGCCGACGATGACGATGTCGTCGCCCGTGGGCGCGCGTGGCCCGCGGGCGCGGAAGCGCGCGTCGATGAGCGCGCTCTCGGCGTCGTCGAGCCAGGGCAGGCGCAGCGCGTCGCTGCGGTGAGCGGCGAACAGCCCGGCGCACAGCAAGGTCGCGAGCGCCGCGGCCAGGGGCGGCGCGTTCAGGCGCGACGCACCGAGGCGCAACCGCCCGCGGATCATTTTGCCAGGTCGAACGTGTAGGTGAGCGTGGTCGCGCCGGTGAGCGCGGGGAAGGTCATCGCGCGCACCACGTCGGCCGCGCACTTGCCCGCGGGCTTGCCGGCGTACGCGCCCTTGACCTCGACGCGGGTCACCTTCCCCGACGCGTCGATGCTGACGAGCATGCTGAGGCGCCCGGTCGCGGCGTGCTGCTCGCCGCAGGCCTGGACGTCCTCGCGCTTCTTGGCCAGCACCTGCTTCGCGATGGCGACGTCGGCCGCACCCGGCTCGGCGCGCTTGCCGCCGCTGCCGACGCTCCCGCCGCCACTGCTGCCACCACCGGTACCAGGGCCGCCGCCGCTCTCGCCATCGAGCGCGGGCTTCGGAGGCGGGGGCGGCGCGGGCGCGGGCGCAGGCTGGATCGAAGGCGGGGGCGCCGCGGGTGCCGCGGCCGCACCCTTGCGCGCCGCCGCGCGCTTCGGTTCGGCCTTCGCGGCCTCGCCGTCGTCAGCACTCTCCTCCACGATGACCGGGATCTCCGGCGCCAGCGGCTTGTCGGGCGCCGCGCGTGGGCTCCCCGTCGCCTCGGCCGCGGCCGTCGGCTTCTCGACCGTGCTCGCGCCCTCCGCGGCGGTCTGCTCGGCGTGCCGCCCGGCGCCGGTGGTGCGATCCTGCTCGTTGCCGGCGAGGTCGTCCTCCACGCTCTGCGCGGACGCGGCGACCGGCAGATCGACGACGCGCAGGGTCGCGATGGTGCGCTCGCGTTCCTCGGCGAGCTTCCACGTATAGTTGTTGTCGAAGCGCACCTCGAGCGACGCGTCGGCGCCGGTCTTGAAGACCATGTCCCGGGTCACCGCGAGGCCCACAGTGGCAGCCTGCGGGGCGCCCGCGGCGCGCCGTACCGAGACCTCGCCGACCACGGCCGTCACCTTACCGACCGGCGCGTCGGGATCCTTCGCACCGCCTGACTTTCCGCCACACGCCGTCAGCACCGTCAGCGCCGGCACCGCCACCATCCACACGACCAAGGTCAGGACCACCGCGAGAGACCTGTGCGCCACGGCCGAAGTCTGTCATCTGTCGGCCGGGGTGTCA
>JBKJOI010000385.1:0-5534 GCA_046595695.1 Haliangiales bacterium
GTTGAGGTGTCCGAGGTGTCGGCGTCGGTGGCGGTGGCGGTGATCGAGCTGAGGGCGCTGCCGCCTGGGCTACAGGCCCCGATTGTGACGAACGCCCCGAGTGTGGCGACCGGGACGATCGCGACCACCACGAAGGCCGCGAAGGCCGCGAAGGCCACGAAGCGCCGCAAGCAGCAGCGCCGCAAGAAGCTCGCCGCGGCGCGGGCCACGAGCTCATCGCCCCGCCCTGCCGCCCAGAAGAAGCACACCAACATGCCGACTGGCTGGATCTGGCCGCCCAGCGAGGCCATGCACGCCGAAGGCGGCGCGTGTCTCGCCGAGCTCGACCGCCTCGGCGTCCACTGGGAGGCGGCGCCCGCCGAGCACGCCATCAACACGCCGATCGTGGTCGCCGACATGACCTTTGCCGGCCTGACCGTCAAGCGCACGCGCTCGAAGGGTCCCATCGTCATGGACTGCGCGCTCGCCCGGGCGCTGGCGCGCGACGCCGCGCCCGCGCTGCGCAGCGTCGACGTCACCGAGCTGCACGTGGGGCAGATTCACATGAACCGCGAGCTCGTCGACCGACCGGGCGTGCTGTCGAGGCACTCGCTCGGCCTGGCCGTCGACATCTATGCGCTGGTCACCCGGGACGGCACGGAGCACGTCGTCGAGGCCGGCTACCTGGCCGGCGACACGGTGCTGCACCTCGCCGAGATCCTGCTCGGTCGCAGCGGCGCCTTTCGCACGCTGCTCACGCCGGGCAACGATCCCGGTCCGCACTACAACCACTTCCACCTGGAAGCGCGCGCCTTCGGCGACAAGGTCGTGTCGCGGCTGCTCCGCGGCGCCAGCGGCGACTGGTGCGATCTGGTCGACGTCCTGGCCCACGCCGACGGCATGCAGACCAGCCTGCGCTGGCTGCCGGCGCTGTGTCCGCGCCCCGCGAGCCGCGCGGCTCGTTGATCGACCCGCGCGCTAGCCGCGCGTGCGCCGGCGTGTGCCCCACGCGAGCAACAGCGCCGCGAGGCCCACGTGAGCAGCACCGGCACCGCCGCCACGGCGCACCGCGACGTTGCAGCCTTCCTGCTCGGGCACATCGGGCGGGTCCGGGCGTGTCTCCGGCGCGCGCGTGTTGGGCGTCGGGTCGATCGAGCCGGGCGGCGGGGTCGACGAGGTGGCCGCGGCGGTCGTGACCTCGAACGACCAGTCGGCGTCGAGAACGAGCCCGTCGATCGTCCGCACGCCGGCGGCGAGCGTGACGGTCAGGGTCTCGTCGGCGGGCCAGTCGGCCAGCGGGCGCAGGCGCATGACGTTGGACTGTTCGCGCCACATGGTGCGGTCCACCGCGTAGCTCACCCCGTTTGCGTCGCTGACCCTGACGCTGTTCGGGTTCAGGCTGGTGTCGTCGATGGCGTGACCGAAGATGATCGCGATCTGCGACTCGACCTGCGTGGCGTCGGTGCTCTGGGTGCTGCCGCCGGGCGCGGGCGAGGTCGCGATCACCAGGTTCTCGAGCGAGCGCTCGTCGTGCAGCCGGTCCCAGACCGCTAGCATGTACGCGCTCACCACCGATGCCTCGCAGGGCGGGCTGCCCGCGTAGGTCTCATCGAGCTGGTGCGCGGTACCCCAGGGGTACTGCGCGCGGTAGGCCGCGACCGCCTCGGAATCCTGGGCGGTATCCTGCGGGAACGCGCGCACGCCTGACAGAAAGCGCTGCGCGGTGTCGATGGTGAAGGGATCGACGACGTAGCCGAGGCCGTCCTGGTAGACCTCGGCCAGGTCGTAGGACGGCGCCCACGGCTCGACGTCCTGGGCGAAGCCGCTGTCGACCACGAAGGCCACATCGGTGGCGGTGTCGAAATCGGAGAGCAGCTCATCGGACCAGCCGGCCGCGTCGCGGACGCGACCGACCGCGAAGTAGAGCGTGTCGTAGACCTGGTCGCCCATGCCGTGCGAGATGATGCCCATGAGGAAGGCTACGTGCGCGGCCGCCTCGGGGTTGTCGGCATAGGGCAGATCGTAGGTGGCGCGGATCCACGTCATGTACTCGACGACGAACGGCTCCCAGTGCGCCATCTCGCCGTAGTCGTCCATGACCGCGTAGCCACCGTCGGGAAAGGCGGCGCCGTTGCCGAGCGCCATCTGCACCTCGGGGCGCGAGAGCAGATCCTTGAGCTCGCCGGCGGGCAGCTGATCGCGCGCCTCGAGCGTGATCCACAGGTGCGAGTTGTTGCCGTTGGCGCGCGCGGCGCCCGGCGTGAGCAGGGCCGTCGCGAGGGAAGCCACGAACGCAAAGGCCGCAGCGGGAGCACGCATGGCCGGCAGGATGACACAGCCTCTGTGACGGCTGTGGCGCACGACCAAGCCCTGTCAGCGGCGGCGAGCGCGGCTTGGAAAGAATTTACCCATCGTCGGGATCGGGCGCGCTGCTCGGCGCGTCGGCCGCGTCGGCGCCGGCGTCGGCGGCGTAGGCCTTGAGCCGGCTGTACAGCGTGACCCGGTCGATGCCGAGCAGCCGCGCCGCGGCCGTCTTGTTGCCGCCGGTGGCGCGCATCGCGGCCGCCACCGCGCGACGCTCGAGCTCGGCGAGCGGCGCGGGCAGCGCGATGGTCTCGGCGCCGTCCGGCACCGCCGCGGGCGCGCTCGTGCTGGCGAGCGCGTCGACCCGCGCCAACGCGCCGGCCACCACGTCGAGCGGAAGATCCTCGGGCTCGATGAGCGGCGTGCGGCCCAGGATCACGGCGCGCTCGACCGCGTTGCGCAGCTCGCGGATGTTACCGGGCCACACGTGGCGGCGCAGCGCGGCGAGCGCGCGCGGGCTGAAGTCCTCGACCGGGCGACCCGCGCGCCCGCGCAGGCGATCGAGGAAGCGACGTGCCAGCGGCTCGACGTCCTCGGGACGATCGCGCAGCGGCGGCAGCGTCGTGACCAGCACGGCGAGGCGAAAGTACAGATCCTGGCGGAAGCGCCGCGCGGCCACGGCCTCCTTGAGATCCTGGTGCGTGGCCGCGACCACGCGCACGTCGATGGGCACGGGGGTCGTTGCGCCCAGACGCTGTACCTGGCGATCCTCGAGCACGCGCAGGAGGCGCGCCTGCGCGCCCGGCGACAGCTCGGCGACCTCGTCGAGGAACAGCGTGCCGCCGTGCGCGGCCTCGAAGTGCCCGACGCGGCGCGCCAGCGCGCCGGTGAAGGCGCCCTTCTCGTGCCCGAACAGCTCGGCCTCGACCAGCGAGTCGGGCAGCGCCGCGCAGTTGATGGCCACGAACGGACCCTTGGCGCGCGGGCTCTGCCGGTGGATCGCGCGCGCCACCACGTCCTTGCCGGTGCCGCTCTCGCCGAGCAGCAGCACGGTCGCGTCGGAAGGCGCGACGCGATCGATGAAGTCGACCACCGGGCGCATTGCCGCGCCCTCGACCATCGGCTCCTCGGTGTCCTCGCCGCCGACCGCGCGGCTGACCAGCGACTCGACGCGCAGCTGCCCGGCCAGGAAGCCCGCGGCCAGCCGCCCGCCCATGGCCAGGAAGCGCAACTCGGCCAGGTCGGGGCGGCCCTTGGTCGCGACCGCGACGGCCAGCTCGGCGGGCACGCCGATCGGGACGATCATCTCGCGGGTCGCGCCCGGGCCCGGCTTCTCGACCAGCATGGTGCGGCCCTGATCGAGGACCTCCTTGAGCGCCGCCGGCGGCAGCACCACCGGCCGCGCCGCGCGCTTGCCCGCGGGCGTGTAGCCTGCACCCGCCAGCAACCGCGAGCCGCGCCGCCGGAACAGCACCGCCTCGAGGCCGTCGGCCTCGGCGAGCAGCCAGCGGGCGACGCGCTCGCCCAGCGCGTCGAGGCCCGCGCAAGCGGCGAGCTCGTCGACCAGGTGCAGGAGCGAGTCGAGCCGCTCGGCGCTGGTGCCCGCGCCCGGCGCGGCCAGCTCGTCGGGCATGGCGACCGCCACCACGGTGGTGCTCGAGCCGGCCTCGCCGGCGAGCGCCGCGGAGTCGCCGGCCTCGAAGCGCAGCGTGCTGCGCCCGGCCACGACCACGTCACCGGGCCGCAGCACCTGGCGGGTCACGCATTCGTCGTTCAGGGTCGTGCCGTTTCTGCTGCCGAGATCCTCGACCAGCCAGGCCTCGCCCTCGGCGACGAAGCGCACGTGCCGGCGCGACAGCGCGGTGTCGGGGACCGCGAGCTCACAGGCCGGGTCGCGGCCCAGCACGTATTCGCCTGACCCGAGCGTGAGCTCGACGCCTTTCCACGGACCTTGCAAAACCACGAGGAACGCCATCGGCGCGCATCCTCACACATCAGGGCCGCGCGGGCAGGCGTTTGTGTAGACTGCGCGGACGATGTCAGGCGACGGGATGTGGAGGCCGCCTCTCCCCGGGCTCACCCGCATCGGACGCTATTGGCTGGAGTGCGAGATCGGCCGCGGCGGCATGGGCGCGGTCCATCTGGCCTCTTCGCGCGGCCCGGATGGCTTCAAGAAGCTGCTCGCGATCAAGACGATCCTGCCCGATCTCGAGGGTGGCGACCGCTTCGTGCGCATGCTGCTCGACGAGGCGCGCGTCGCTTCGGGGCTCACGCACCCCAACATCGTGCAGCTCTACGACCTGGGTACCGACGGCTCGCTGCCGTACCTGGTGATGGAATATGTACACGGCGAGTCGCTTTCGTCGATCCGGCGCTTCCTCGGGCGCGTGCCCGATCGCCTGGCGGTCGACATCGCCTGCCAGATCCTCGACGCGCTGGCCTACGCGAACGACCTGCGCTCGGCAGGCGGCCAGCCGCTGGCGCTCGTGCACCGCGACATCTCGCCGCAGAACATCCTGCTGACCTACGACGGCGTGCCCAAGCTGGTCGACTTCGGCATCGCGCGCGCGGCGGTGCGCGAGACGCGCACCGAGACCGGCGTCGTGAAGGGCCGCTTCCACTACATGCCGCCCGAGCAGCGGCAGGGCCGCGCGGTCGACTCGCGCGCCGATCTGTACGCCCTGGCCCTGGTGCTCTACGAGATCACCGTCGGGCTGCACCCGTTCGAGCGCAGCGAGGGCACGCGGCCCGAGCAGGTACCCGCGCCCGACGAGCAGCGGCCCGACTACCCGGCGGGGCTGCTCGCGGTGATCCGGCGCGCGACCGAGCCCGACCGCGAGCGCCGCTTCGACGGCGCGGCCGCCATGCTGGCCGCGCTGCGCGAGGTGGCCACCGGGCTGGGCGCGCCGGCGTCGCGCCAGGAGCTGGTCACGCTGCTGCGCGAGCCGTTCTCCGAGCGCCGGCGCTTCAAGGAGGAGATCGTCGCGAAGGGCGAGATCGGCGCGCGCCCCACCGAGGAGCTCGGGCTGGCTCCCACCGGGCTGGCCGCGTCCGATCCGCACCGCACCCGCCTGACCGAGTCGCGCCCGTCGCCGCTGCCGCAGGGCGCGCCGGGCTTCGGCGCGGCGCCCGCGCCGCGCGCGCGCCTGGGCCGCCGGCTGCTGGTGACCGGCCACGTCGCCGTCGCCGCGCTCGCCGTCGGCTTCGCGATCTTCGAGCGGCGTGCCGGCACGGCGCGCGCGCTGCAGGCC
>JBKJOI010000702.1:0-2798 GCA_046595695.1 Haliangiales bacterium
TCGGCGCGATGGCCTTCGAGATGTTCACCGGACGCGCCCTGTTCGTCGCCGACAACGCGATGGACATGATCTCGTCGCATATGCACGACCCGCCGCCGGCGCCGTGCACGGTAGCCCCCGGCCTGCCGCCGGCGCTCGACACGCTCCTGCTCGGCATGCTCGAGAAGGAAGCCGCCATGCGCCCGAGCCTGGAGCGCGTGCGCGAGACCCTGAAGGACATCCGGCGCGCCCCGCTGAGCACGAACGCCACGGTGCGCGCCGAGCCGCCGCTCGTGGATCGCCTGGCGGCGGCGGGCGCCCCGTCGGCGCGGACGGCGCCTGGACCGGCGGTGACCGAGCCGCTGCCCGGCCATGCGCACGACACCGCGTCCCTGCGCTCGACCGCGTCGACGCGGGTGCGCACGGGCAAGGGCAAGTGGATCGCGATCGGGCTCGCGGCGGTCGTCGCGGCCGGCGTGGCGGTCGTGCTCGCGCAGGGCGGCGGCGAGCGCGAGCAGGCCGCAGGACAGAGCAAGAACGAGAGCGGGCGTGGCGACTTGCTGCCGGCGACGCCGAGCGACGCGGCTCACCACGCCGCGAACAAGCCGGCGCCTCCCGTCGTCGAGCCGCCGCCAGCGGCCGTGGTCGCGAGCCCGAAGCCGGGCGCGGTGAGGATCGTCGTCAACGTCGCCGACGCGACCATGGACGTGGGCGGCCAGTCGGTGAAGGCGGCCAGGGGCCGCGCGGCCGTCACGCTGCCGCCGGGCGAGTACGAGCTCATCGTGAGCGCGCCCGGCCGCAAGAGCTTCAGCAAGAAGATCGCGCTCACCGAGGGCGGCGTGGTCGAAGAGAAGGTCCGGCTCGAGCGCAGCAAGGGCGGCGCCGCGCCCGCCGGAAAGCCGCCCGCGGGCGACCCCGGCAAGGTTCCTGCGACGAAGGACCCGGGGACCAAGGACCCGGGCACGAAGGATCCCGGCAACGGCAAGAAGCCGCCGGGCGACGACGACACCATCTGGTGAGGGGGATTGCGATGACGTTCGGCCGCCGGATCGGCCTCTTGGCTTGGACGCTGGGCCTGTGGCTCGCGCTGGGGACGTGGAGCGCGCGCGTCGCCCACGCCGATGACGCGGCGCCGCCGACGGCTGCCGACGAGGAGCGCGAGCGCAAGGCGAAGTCCCTGTACGAGCAGGGCAACACCCACTACGACCTCGCCGAATACGACAAGGCGATCGAGCTGTTCAAGGAGGCCTACGCGCTGACGCGGCGCCCGACGCTCCTCTACAACATCGCGCAGGCGTACCGGCTGAAGGGCGACTGCCAGCAGGCGCTCGCGGTCTACAAGAACTACCTGCGCGTGGATCCGAGCTCGCCGTTTCGCGTCAAGGTCGAGTCGCGCATCGTCGAGATGGAGACCTGCACCAAGGACCCGGGCCGGCAGAAGCCCGTGGAGAAGGAAGCGATCCTGCCCGACGTGGGCGTCGGGGCCGCGGCCCCGGGCGTCGCGGGCCCCCCGGGTGCGGGCGTCGCGGGCGCGGGCGCGGGCGGCGCGGGCAGCGAGCGTCGCGGCGGCGGTACGAAGAAGATGCTCGGGCTGATCTCGGGCGGCGTGGGCATCGCGCTCATCGCCACCGGCGGCTACTTCTCGCTGCAGGCGGGTGACAACGCGGACCAGGTCGCCGAGCGCTGCGCAGAGGCCACGCCATGCACCTGGGACGCCGAGCTGGAAGGCCTGCAGAGCGACGGCGAGGCGGCGTCGCGCAACGCGATCATCATGTACTCGATCGGTGGCGCGGCCGTGGTCGGCGGCGTCGTGCTGTACGTGCTGGGCGTGAACGAGGCCAGGGCGGCGCCGCGGCTGTCCTTCGCGCCGCTGCGCGGCGGTGGCGCGCTCGCATCGGCCGCGTGGCGTTTCTAGGGCGAACGCGGCTGACGCGGGTCGTCTGACGCCCGCCGTGGCGGCGCCCGCGCGGAGGCAATGACTCTGCTAGAGTCCGGCTCCTCGACGGAGAACCATTCCCGCGCAGATCCAGCCGCGCATCCGCCGGCTCGGCCTGACGCTCGCCCTGGTGATGCGCATCGCGCTGCTTTTCGCGATCTCGTGGGTCATGCAGCTCAAGGATCCGGTGATCACGATCCCGATCCTCGACCGCGGCCTGTCGGGGCGCGATCTCATCTTGCTCGGCGGCGGCCTCTTCCTGGTCTTCAAGGCGACGCACGAGATCTACGCCAAGCTCGAGGTCGAGGAGCAGGAGCCGAAGACGCGTGGACGCTCCTACATCCCGCTGGTGATCCTGCAGATCGTCGTCATCGATATGGTCTTCTCGCTCGACAGCATCGTGACCGCGGTCGGCCTCTCGGATCACCTCGCCGTCATGGTCACGGCCATGGTGCTCGCGGTCCTGGGCATGATGGTCTTCGCCGCGCCCGTCGGTGACTTCGTCAACCGGCACCCGAGCATGAAGATCCTCGCGCTGTCCTTCCTGCTGCTCATCGGCGTGCTGCTCGTCGGCGAGGCCTTCGGCCAGCACATCAACCGTGGCTACATCTACTTCGCCATGGGCTTCTCGATCCTCGTCGAGCTGACCAACCTGCGCGTCCGCCGCAAGGCGCCCGCGCCCGTCCATCTGCACGAGAAGGTCGCGACGGGGACAGGATCTACCCTGACGATCCAACACATCTTCCCGGACCATTTCGATCACTTGCGCGGGTTCGCGTTTTCGGCCGCGGAGATTTGCGATCCTAAGGCGTTCCACTGGCAGCCACGGGGTCGCGAAACATCTCCGAATGCGAAGGCAAGTCAGCGGAACTCGATCGTTTTC
>JBKJOI010000393.1:0-20397 GCA_046595695.1 Haliangiales bacterium
GCCTGCTCGCGAGCGTGCGCGCCGACCACCTGGCGCGCGTGGCCCGCCTGCCCGGAATCGGCGGCGAGCTGACCCGCGCGCTCTACCTCTTGCGTCCCATGCCGGCGGGCGATCTGCGCGACGCCGTGGTCGGCCCGGCGCGCGCGGCCGGCGTCAGCTTCGAGAGCGAGGCGCTCATCGACGCGCTCGTCGACGCCGGCACCGCGGGCGGCGCCGGCCTGCCGGTCCTGCAGTTCGCGCTCGCCGAGCTGTGGGAGGCGCGCGACGCGGCCGCGCATGTGATCCGCGCGGCCGCGCTCGAGCGGATCGGCGGGGTCACCGGTGCGCTGGCCCGCCACGCCGACGGTCTGCTCGCGCGCCTGCCCGCGGGCCACCGCGAGCTCGCGCGCACCTGGTTGGTGTCCATGGTGGCGGCCGACGGCACGCGCGTGCGCCGCAGCGAGGACGAGCTCGGCCCCGACGGCGGCAAGGCGCGCGAGCTGCTCGATGCTCTGGTGCGCGGCCGACTGCTGGTCGCGCGCGAGGACGGCCAGCGCACCTCCTACGAGCTGGTCCACGAGGCGCTGGCGCGCGACTGGGGCACGCTGCGCGGCTGGCTCGACGACGACGCCGGCGAGCGCTTCTTGCGCGACCGGCTGGCGCGCGCCGGCGAGGAGTGGGAGCGGCTCGGGCGCGCGCGCGACGGGCTGCTGGGCTCCCGGCAGCTGCGCGAGCTGGCATCGATCGACGACGCCGCGCTGCCGCCGCGCTCGGCCGCGCTGCTCGCCGCATCGCGGCGCGCGGGCGTGCGCGCGCGCCGCAAGCGCCTCGGCCTGGCGATCCTGGCGGCGCTCGCGCTCGGCGGCACCGCGCTGGGCGTGCGCCTGCAGTCCGCGGCGGCGGTGCGCGCGCGCGTGGTCCGCGAGCTCGACGGCGCCCGCGCCGTACTGGACGACGCGCGCCGCATCGCCGCCGAGGGCGACCGGCTGCGCAGCGCCGCGCTGGCGCGCTTCGACGCCCACGACCGCGCCGGCGGCGACGAGAGCTGGACGCCCGTGCTCGCGCACGCCGCGCTCGCCGAGCGGCGCTATGCCGAGGCCACCAACGTGATCGAAGCCGCGCTCATGACCGGCGGCGAGCACGACGACGACGGCGCCGCGCGCGGCCTGCTCGCCGACGTGATCTACGAGCGCGCCCTGGCCGCCGAGCGCGACCACCGCGCCGGGCCGCTGGCCGAGCTGCTGCAGCGTCTCGCGCTGCACGATCGCGACGGCTCGCGGCGCGCGCGCTGGAACGCGCCGGCGACGCTCGCGCTGAGCGCGGAGCCCCAGGACGCGACGCTTGCCCTCGAACGCCTCGAGCTGGACGACACCGGCCGCGAGCGACGGACTCCGCTCACCGACGTGCCGGCGCATGCCCCTGCCCAGCTGCGCCTGCCGCCCGGCTCCTACCTGCTGACGCTGTCTTCGCCGGGACGTGTCAGCGTCCGCTTCCCGGTTCTGCTGACGCGCGGCGAGACGCTGCCAGCGCTAGTGCGACTGCCGCGGCCCGCCGAGGTCCCGGACGGCTTCGTGTACGTGCCGCCCGGGCGGTTCCTGGTCGGCTCCGACGCCGAGGACAGCCAGCGGCGCGAGTTCTTCTGCAACGCGCCGCTCCACCCGCTCGCGAGTGACGACTACCTGATCGCGCGCCACGAGACCACCTACGCGGAGTGGATTGCGTGGCTCGAGACGCTGCCCGCCGACGAGAGCGCGCGACGGGCGCCGCACACCGAGACCATCGGCATGCAGGGCGGCCTCGCGCTCGAGCGCAGCGCCGACGGCAGCTGGCGCCTCCGTTTGCGGAGCGGCGAGGGCACGCTGTCGGCGCGCGCGGGTGAGCCCATCCGCTACCCCGGCCGGCGTGAGCATGCCGAACAGGATTGGCTGCGCATGCCGGTGAGCGGGATCACCTGGGGCGACGCCGCCGCGTACGCCGCGTGGCTGGGCGCCAGCGGGCGAGTCCCGGGCGCGCGCCTGTGCGACGGCCGCGAGTGGGAGCGGGCGGCCCGCGGCGCCGACGGCCGGCGCTACCCGCACGGCAACCAGCTCGCCGCCGATGACGCCAACTGGGATCAGACCCACGGCAATCAGCCCGGCGCCATGGGCCCGGACATGGTCGGTTCGTACCCGCTGTCGCGCAGCTTGTTCGGCGTCGACGACCTCGCCGGTAACGTATTCGAGTGGACCTCCTCGCCGGCCGAGGGCGAGACCTGGATCGCGCGCGGAGGCACCTTTGCCTACGACGCCAACCCGGCCCGGGCGGACTTCCTCGACTTCGGCGACGCCGCGGTGCGCGATGTGACTGTCGGCTTGCGGGTGTGCGCTAACTTCCAGGAACGGCCGTGAGCGCGCCCTCCGTGTCCCGCCCCGTCACACATACCCCCGCCAGGTGTCGCACTCGAACTGCGACACTGTCTCAGTCGCAAGCCCTCGTGAATACAGAGATTCCAGCGGGCACGCCGCATGCTAAAGGACGCCTCATGACCGACCGACGTCTCGCGCAGTTCTTCCTCGCCGCAGTGATCGCACTGTCCACCAGCGCCGCACTGGCCCTGCCGGGCAGCAACACCGCCATGGAGAACGGCAAGTACATCAACGGCAAGTACATCAACGGCAAATACATCAACGGCAAGTACATCAACGGCGTAGCCCTGAGCGGCGGCTCGATCAACGGCTACAGCATCGAGAGCCTGAGCGTGGTCGGATCGCAGCTTCAGGGCTTCGACGAGAACGGCACCTATGTTGCCGGCGCCGGCTTCCTCGGAGCGACGCTCCAGGTCGGGGTTGTCGACTACCTGGGTAACCCGTCGGGCGAGCAGTTCCCGGTCACCGTCGACAGCGTGCGCCAGGGCGAGGGCGCCAAGGCGGACGTCTTCTACTACGGCGTCACCTACGAGACGACGCAGACCTCGACGTTCTGCATGCCGATGGGCGGCAGCTGCTTCCCGATGCAGTGGCCGGTGCGCGAGTCCATCTGCCCGACCGGCGCCGAGGCCATCGCGATGGCGGGCACGTGGGACTACCGCAGCGGCCACGAGCGCGCCGGCGGGCGCCTCAGCGACCAGGGCATCGTGTTCGCGTGCACCGACACCGCGCTCGGCAAGTGCATCGACTTCGGCTACAAGCCGTGGGCCGGCTACTACGGTGAGAAAGAAGTCGACGGTCCCTACGAGGTCTACTTCCCCGACTGGGGCTGGTTCACGCTCTACGGCGTGCACCGCGAGATGGGCTGGATCGACATGAAGGACGCGCACCAGTCGTGCACGCGCATGGTGCGCGGCGACTACTGCGGCGACGGCTACACCGCCACCGTGGACGGCACGGCGATCGAGGTCACCGACACGTATACCCCGCAGGTGAACAGCGACAGCCGTCCCGGCCGCGGCATCCGCGAGGCGGTCTGGTCGCCCAACGGCGCCGAGTGCGTGGTGACCTCGCGCTACGAGGAGCTGTGGTCCTCGGACAACTGCGTGTGCGGCGTCGACCTGTCGAACGGCCTGTACGGCTGCCCGACCCAGTCGCCGATCTTCACCGACCAGCCCAACACGCTCTGGGCCCGCTCGCACCGCGTCAAGAAGGACGACAAGTGCGATCCGGCCATCAACCGCGTCTACAACGAGAAGTCGCCCGACTACATCGACTTCGGCGACATCATCTGGAATCCGGGCTTCAGCCTTCCCATCTACTGGCCGTAGTCAGGGCGTCGCGGGCAAGAGATCGCCCAGCCTGAGCTTGTCGCTGATGGGCACGCGCACGCGGCCCTCGGCGGGCCAGCTCGCCGCCTTCAGCGCGGCCACCATGCAGTCCTCGAGCGCCTTGTCGGCGAGGGTGCTGCTGGTCACGGTGAGGTCGCGCACGCGCGCCTGGCCGTCCTCGATCGACAGCACGTAGCGGTACTCGAGCGCGTCGAGCGTCTCGTCAGCAATCACCTTGCCGGGCGGCTGCACCGGGATCGGCTTCGGCTCCCCGAAGCAGCCGCGCGCCACCTCGATGAGCTGTGAACGCGCCTCGCCGGCGTGTGCAGCCATTTCCTCGCTCGTGGGCGGAGGTTCGTGAATGGAAGACTCGGTTGAAGAAGTGGGTGCAGGTACGGGCGAAGGCGAGGGCCCCGGCCCCGGCGCCGCTGCGGTTGCCCCGCTGCCCGGTTCCGCTGCTGTTTCGGGGTCCGATGGGACGTTTCTCGGGCCCTGGGCGAGCCATATCCAGAGACCGGCGATGGCGGCAATCAGCGGCACCAACGCCGCGACTTTCAAGAGCCATCTTCGACAGTTGTCCGACTTCTTCGACATCGGGTCGGAAACTATAGTGCATCTGATAATGTCTCGCCCGATGTCATCAGACGGACACCCCGTCGACCCTTCGGCCGGACTAGCGACCGACATGAGCCCGTCCGATTCGGACGACGTCGGCGGGGACGTGCAGCAGCTGCGTGTGGTCTTCGGGCAGGCGAGCGCGCGCGCGGTGCCGCTGGGCACGGGTCGGCTCGAGATCGGGCGCGAGGCGCGCGGGGCGACCGCGCTCGTGATCGACGCGAACGATGTGTCGCGGCTGCACGCGGTGATCGAGGAGCTGCCCGAGCGGCGCGGCTGGCTGATCACCGACCAGGGCAGCCGCAACGGCACGTTCGTGGACGGCGTGCGCGTCGACCACGCCGAGCTGAAGCCGGGCGCGGTGATCCGCATCGGCAGCGTGCTCATGGTCTACACCGACGCGCCGATCCTGCCGCAGCGGCTGCCGACGCGCACCAGCGGGCCCGAGCGCATCTGCGGCACCAGCCCGGCGCTGCGTCACCTGCGCTCGGAGATCGAGCTGGTCGGGCCCGAGCTCGTGCCGGTGCTCATCACCGGCGAGAGCGGCGCCGGCAAGGAGCAGGTCTCCGAGGAGATCCACCGCACCAGCGGCCGCTCGGGCGCCTTCGTCCCGGTGAACTGCGCCGCGCTGCCTGCGGCGCTCGCCGAGAGCGAGCTGTTCGGCCACGCCGCCGGCGCCTTCACCGGCGCGGCGCGCCGCAACGAGGGGCTGTTCCGCGCCGCCGAGCGCGGCACCATCTTTCTGGACGAGATCGGCGAGATGCCGCTCGAGCTGCAGCCCAAGCTCCTGCGCGTGCTCGCCGCCGGCGAGGTGCGCGCCGTCGGCACCACCGACACCGCACGCCTCGACGTGCGCGTGGTCGCCGCGACCAACCGCGATCTCGCCGAGGAGGTCCGCGCCGGCCGCTTCCGCGGCGACCTGCTCGCGCGCCTGGCCGGCTGGCGCCTCGACGTGCCGCCGCTGCGCGCGCGCCGCGAGGACATCATGCCGCTGATCGCGCTGTTCCTGTCGCGCACCGCCACCGCGCCGCGGCTCTCGGCGGGCGCGGTCGAGGCGCTGCTGGTGCATGACTGGCCCTACAACGTGCGCGAGCTCGAGCAGGCGCCGCGCGCCGCCGCGGTGCGCGCGGGCGTGACGCGCACGCTCAAGAGCGAGCACCTGCCGCCCGAGATCGGCCGGCGCGTGCAGGGCCGCACCACCGTGCCGCCGCCGTTCGGGCTGCCCGATCGCGCGGCACCGCCCGAAGCGCCCGTGGCGAACGAGGTCCCCGCCGTGCCGCCCACCGGCACACCGACCGCGCCGCAGCTCGCCAAGGTGATGGAGCGCTACGACGGCAACGTCGCGCGCGTCGCGCGCTTCTACGGCAAGGATCGCCGGCAGATCTACCGCTGGCTGGAGCGCTTCGGCATGGTCACGGCGAGCGCGGCAGCCGCCGACGACGCCGACCCGGCCAAGGCCGACGACAAGCCCGACGACGCCAGCGACTGAGGCGCGGCCCCGGGCAGCGCGATCGAGCCATGCCGCACCCACAGGTGGCCGATCACCGCGACCTCGAGCCAGCCGTGGAACAGCGCCAGCGACAGGTACGTGTTCCTGGCCTTGAGCGGGTCGAACACGCCCCAGCCGATGAAGAGCAGCGTGCCGCCCACGGCCGCCGCCAGCCCCACGAGCCCGAGGTCTGACGCCAGCCCCGCGCCCCGCTGGCTCTGCGGCACGAGGTCGATCCACACGATGTAGTGGACCATCTGCGCAAACGCATAGGTCATGACCACGCGCGTGGCCAGGGCATCCCCGAACCCGGGCGCCAGGCTACCCGCCAGCGCGCCCAGCTCGAGCCCCGCCATCGACGCCGTCGACAGCGCCGGCAGCCCGATCGCCAGCGCCGCAAAACACCCCAGATAGACCAGCGCGGCCCGCCGCGGCGCGCCCGCCCACCAGAACCACAACCCGAACGCGACCAGGTTGTGCACGTGCCCGAAGACCAGCAGCACCTGCCAGGGCCAGCTGAACGCTGCCACCACGAGCCCGGCCAGCGCCACCAGCACGACACCCTGCCGCACGATCGACGCGCGCGGCGCCAGCAGCACCGCCGCCACCGCCGACGCGCACCCCAGCAGCACCTCCATCCGTGGCAGCGCCGCGTGCCCCAGGAACACCCTCACCCGCAACCCCGCAAAAAGCGCCAGCGGCAGCAGCAGCGCGATCCACGCCCATCGCGCCGTCCCCGCTCCCCTCAGCGGCCTGAAAACCAGATATCGAAAATCCGAAACGACGTGCGGCACCCCCAGCACGATCGGCGCGATGAGCAGCAGCCCCACAGGTGAGACCCACGTCAGCACGAAGGCCGAAAAGATGAGCATCGCGGCGCGCAAGGCGCCCGCAGTCTAGCCCAGCCCGCCTAAATTTAGAACGTTCCCGAGACGCTCAACCCGAAGCCCGCGCCGGTGCCAGCCACCGCCCCGGCTCCCGCACCCACGCCGACTCCCGTGCTCACGCCGATCGTGAGACTACCGCCCCCGCCGCCCTCGAAGTCAGCCTCCCGCCGCTTCCACCCGAGGTAACCATCCGCCACGCCGTAGATCGCCACGCCCACGAGCGCCACGCCCGCCACGATGTTCACGGTCCGCAGCGAACGCGCCACGCCCTCGTCCTCGCAGACGCCCGTCACCTTGTCGCACGCCTCGACGAGCATGAAGTACGTCGTGACATGCGTGGCGAGCAGCAAGCCTTCCGTGACACCCAGCGCCCAGCCCTTGCCGCGCTCGCCGTTCTGGAACTGCCCGGCCACCGGGATGAGGCTCACGAGCACGTGACCGCGTCGTCGCGGGCGCGGCCGGTACGCGGCAAGCTCGCCGGCGTGGCGCGCGCGCACGCCCTCGAAGAAGGCGATGCCCTCCGGCGGCACCAGCGTCGGGTCGAGGCGCGCCTCGGGCTCGAGCTTCAAGAACTCGAAGAGCGCGGCATCTGCCTCGTCGTGGCGGTTCTGGAAGTAGAGCGCGAGGCCGTACAGGCGCAGCGCCTCGGCGCGATCGGCGCGCGGCAAGGTCTCGTCGTCGAGCAGCGGGCCGGCCAGGCGCAACACCGAGTCGTACTCGCCGGCGTTGAAGCGCGCCTGCGCCTCGTTGAGCGAACCGGCCGCCGCCGCGCGGCCGCCCCAGGCGAAGAGCACGCACGCCACGAGCGCGGCGCACGCGAGCCATCGCCACGCGATCGCCGCCGCCGCCGCACCCTCGCGCACCCCACTCACGGGCTCACCCCGGGATCCGGCAGCCGCAGCTCGAACGCGCCGCCCGCGCCGGTCACCGTCTCGGCCAGCGGCACCGTCGGATCCGCGCAGCCGACTCCCTCGCAGTGCGCCGCGATGCGCACGCCGGGCTGCCCGGTCGAGCCCTGGAACGCGAGCGCGCCGGTCAACACGATCGCCGGCGGCAGCACGATGTCGAAGGGAACGCCGGCGCCAGCGCCGCCCATGGCTGCGGACGAGATCGTGACCCGCCGGCGCGCCAGCGGCGTGCCGCGCGGCGCATCGATCACGACATCGTAGATCATGCTCGCGGGCGCCGACAGCGGCAGCACACCGGTCGCGTCATCCGCCTCGGCGGAGAAGGTGGCGCCCTTGCCGACGCCGAGCACGCCGTGCGCGACCAGGGTGACCCGCGCGCTGCCGACGACGTCGCCGTCCTGGTCCACCACGCGTATCGACAGCGGCGTGGGCGCCGCGGTCGCGAGCGCGAGCGGCGCCGGCGCGCCCGCACCGGTGAGGTCGATCTCGCTCACCGCCAGCACGTCGCCGGCACCGAGCGCGCCCGCGGGCGGCTCGACGATCACCTGGTAGATCGCGCGCGGCAGCGACAGCGCGGGCAGCGCGCCGCCGGCACCCGTCGAGACGGTGACACGGGTCTCGCTGGCGGGGGCGTCGAAGGTCACACCGCCCTGGCTCACGTGGCCGGCGGGGCCGACCGCGCTGGCCACGAAGGTCACGCGTGCGCCCGGCAGCGCCTGGCCCGCGGAGCCCTCGACCAGCCCGGCGACGGCGACCGCCGGCGCGGCGGCGAGCGCGATGGTGAGCGCGCCGCCCGTGGCCGTGAGACCGAGCGAGCCGGGCGCGACGAGCTGCGCCTGGCCGCTGCCCGGCGGCGGCGACACCTGCACCCGCAAGGGACCCTCGCCCGCGCGCGCGTAGGCCACGAACGTGCCGTCCACCGCGGTCTGCGCCAGCGTGGGTGGCAAGTCACCCGCCGCGATGGCGACCCAGGCGTTGCCGAGCCCCGCTCCTCCAGCGTCGGTGACGGTGCCCGAGACCGGCTCGCCCTGCTCGTAGACGAGCGACGCGCCCAGCAGGGACGGCGAGCCGAGCGCGACGCGGTCGGGCGCGATCTCGTGGTCGTAGGGAACGATGACGACGTCGTGCGGTCGGTTGACCAGGCGGCCGCTGAACCCGCCGCTCGCGTCGGTGAACAGCTCGACCGGCCGGCCGCCCAGGGGCGTGAACACGAGCTGCGCACCGACGCCCGCGGCGCCGCCCATGACGATCGCGCTGTCGATCACCGAGCCGGGATCGAGCAGCCGCTGCCCGACCGGGAGCTGCGAGGTCCCGGCCGCGACGACGACCAGGATCGCGTCGTCCTGTGGCGGCGCCGGCTGGCCCGGACGCGGCGAGTAGCGCAGGCGCACGTCCATGGTCGCCACGCCCGAAGGCGCGACCTCGACGTTCACGGAGTCGGAGCCGCACGAGCTGCCGCCGAGCGACGTGGTCACGGCGATCTGGTACGAGCCGGGCTGGCCGGCGAAGAGCTCGATCGCGGTGCCCTCCGGGTTGCGCAGCGTCACGGGCACGCTGACGTTGCCGGGGCCGGTGACGCTCCAGACCAGCGCGAGCGTGCCGGCCAGACCGTCGCGATCGACGTCGGCCTCGGCGACCAGCGTGATCGGCGCCACCGCGCCGGCCGGCGTCACCGTGATGATGACGCCACACTCGCTGCCGTCGTCGTCGTCGCCGCCGGCGGCGTCGAACTGTGCGCAGCCTCCGACGGCGAGCGCCACGAACGCGCCGAACGCGCCGAACGCGCCGAACGCGCCGAGCGCCACGAGCGCGCCTGCAGAACGTTGCCTCCACGCGCGTCGCATCAGCGCACCTCCAGGGTCCAGGTGACGCGCTGAGGGCAGCCCGAGCCGGGCGTGGCCTCGCACGAGGCGAGCTCGGGAGCGCACGGCGGGCGCACCTTCCGATCGGACACCTCGACGCGCAGCGAGAGCCGGGCGCCCGGCTCGTAGGCGGCGGGATCGACGAGGAAGTCGCTGGTCTCGTGGCCGGCCACGAGCGGCGGCGGCGCGGCCGCGGGGCCGAGGTACCAGCGGAAGTCGGGCCCGTCGAGCTGATCGTCGCTCGAGCCGCCGGGGAACGGGAACGGATCGAGATCGTCGACGACGGTCTCGACCCGGAACGTGCGGGTTCCGTCCTGGCGCGGCAGCGTCACGATCGCGCCCGCCTGCACGCCGGGGTCGGTGACCTCGATGCACGGCGGCTGATCCGGGTCGGTGCAGAACGGCCGCTGCTCGTCGTCGGTGGCACCGGTGTCGTCGGTGGCGGTGACCTGGATGATCCAGCTCGGTGCGTCGACGTCGGGGCGGATCGCGTAGGTGCCGTCCGCGCCCTCGCCGTGCACGAGCACGTTGGGGTTGGAGATCGGCGGCACCGTGAGCTGCCAGCTCAACGTGGGCGTGTCACCGTCGGGATCGCTGGCCCCGGCGACGAACCGCAGCAGCCGACCGACGGTGAAGCAGCCGCTCGGGTTGGCCTCGTCGATGGGCTGCAGCTCGACCACCGGCGGCCGGTTCTCCGGCGTGAAGGTGCGCGTCTGCGTGCTGATCGCGCCGCGCGGATCGCGCGCCTCGAGCGTCACGGCGACCGGCTGCCGCGACGGGAAGCTGAACTCGACCAGCACGCCCTCGTCCTCGAGGAACGGCGGCTCGAGGCAGGCCGCGCCCACCGGGCACGAACGCAGCGTCCAGTGGAACGACAGCGCGTCGCCGTCACCGTCGACGCTGCCGCCCGCCGTGAGCCGGTAGATCTGCTTGAGGAACCTCGGCGCCTCGCCGTCGGTGTCGATCGTCGCGATCGGCCGCGAGTTGATCGAGTCGGTGTAGAAGCAGCCCGCGAGCGCGGCGGCGGCCACGGCGGTCACCGCCACCATCACCGTCAACGTCAGAGAAGTCGCGATCGGGTCCACGTACGTCTTGGCTACAGCAATTCCCCTGCCCGCTCGCATTTGCGAAATCATTGCACTTTCGTCCGCACGGATCTACCGCGCCGCGGCCAACGTGACACGCATGTCACAGCGCGGGCGCGGCAATCGTCGGCAACCGCGCTCAGCGGCAGGACAGCTCGGGACGGTCGCGCAGCGTGCAGGGCGACGACGGGATGTCCAGGTTGGCCGGCTCGCCGAAGCCCTCGCCGTCGGCGAGCTCGACGCGGTGCCGTCCCGTCGTGAGCTTCACGCGCACACCCTGGGCGTGACGCAGGCCGTCGATGCGCACGGCGCCCGCGCGCACGTCGATCGTCACGATCACCTGCGGCACCAGGGTGTCCATCACCAGCAGCTCTTCGCCGGGTGCCAGCTCGAGATCACGCCGCACCGAGCGTCCGGTCGCGTCTTGCGCGCAGACGAGCACGTGCTTGCCGGGCGGGAGCTCGATGGCCGCCGCGCGCGGCGAGCGCCCGTGGGACGTGCCGTCGATGGTGATGTCGCAGTACGGGCCGATCTTGACGATGAGCCGCGCCGGCTCGACCCGCGGCGGCGGCTGCACGACGGCGACCGCGGGCGCCGCGTCGGGCGCGGCGAGCGCGGCGTTCGCCCCGACGCCCGCGCCGCCGTCGCTGCGTCCGGGTCGCCCAGCTCGCGGCCCGGCGCGCGCGCCAGCGTCCGCGGCGCCGTCCGCCGCCCCCGCCCCCACCGCCACGTCGGCGACGAGCGGCCCGCCTACCGCCGCGGCGGCATCCGCGACGCCGCCCGCGCCGCCCGCGCCGCCTGCGCCGCGCGCGTCCGCATCCCCCGCCCCCGCCTCCTCCGCCGCCACGGCCGCACGCGGCCGCGAGGCACCCGAGAACAGCCACGCGCCGCCCGCGCCGAGCGCCCCGAAGCCGAGCAGCGCCGCGCCCACGATTGCCACGCGCTTCGAGCGTCGCGTGCCCTGCCCGATCCGATCGGCCAGCTGGCTCGCCCCGTCGTGCTGCGGGTCGAGCGCGAGCACTCGGTCGCACTCCGCCAGCGCGCGCGCGAACTCGCGCCGCTTCGTGGCCGTGCGCGCCCGCGTCATGGCCGCGTCCAGGATGAGCGGCCGCGCGCGCGCGTTCCACTCGGCAGGCGCCGCGAAGTACGCGCGCAGCTCCTCGGTGCGCTCGCCCAGGCCGGGCACGCGCCCGATCGCCGTGAGCGCCAGGCCGAAGTCGGCCGCGCTCGCGTGCCGCGCGTCCGGCGCCTTCGCCATCGCCTTCATGATCTCGCGCCCGAGCGCCGAGCCGAGCGCGGGGTTTCTGCGCGCGGGCGGCAGGAACTCGCCACGCATGACCGCCGAGATCACCGCCGCGGTCGTGCCCGCGAAGGGCAGCGCCCCGGTCGCGATCTGGTAGAGCGCGGCGCCCAGCGAGTAAACATCGGTGCGCGCGTCGACCTCGTGCGCGAGCGCCTGCTCGGGCGCCATGAACACCGGCGTGCCCAGCACCAGGCCGCTCTGCGTCGCGACCGCGTCGTCGTTGGCCAGGCGCGCGACGCCGAAGTCGCACAGCACCGGCCGGCCGTCGTCGGTGATCATGACGTTGGCGGGCTTGACGTCGCGGTGGATCACGCCCGCCTGGTGGGCCGCGTGCAGCGCCTCGGCGAGCACCGCGCCGATCATGGCCGCGAGCTCGCCGAGCGGCGCGCCCGAGCGCTCGAGGAACTCCTTGAGCGACCTGCCGCGCAGGAGCTCCATGACAATGTACGGCGGCGTGCCGCTGCCCTCCTCGCCGCCGCCGACGTCGAAGATCTTCATGATGCCCGGGTGATCGAGCGCGGCAGCCGCGCGCGCCTCGCGCAGGAAGCGGCCGGACAGCTCGCCTCTGCGCACGAGCTGCGGGATCAGCACCTTGATCGCGACCTCGCGCCGCAAGGTCGTATCCTCGGCGCGGTAGACCACCGCCATGCCGCCCGAGCCGAGCTCGTCGCGGATCACATAGCGGCCCAGGCGCGCGCCCTCGGCGAGCGGACGCCCGAAGCGGGCGTCAGGGCTGGTCGGGGCTCCAGATGACGTAATTCGAACCCTCGCGTCGCTTGCTGGCGCGCTTGGTCGCGGCGAGGAACTTGGACATCTCCTCGAGCGACTTGGCGCCCGAGGCCTGCACGTCGACGATCGCGATCGACAGGGTCATGCGCTTGGCCATTTGCTCGGCGCCGGAGTGACCCGCGTACCAGCCGGCGACGCGCCCGTCGAACGCGTCGACGAGCTCCTTGGCCAGATCCTCGGCCGCGGCCGGCTCGCAGACGACGATGAAATCGTCGCCGCCGACATGGCCGACGAACGCCGAGCCACCGCCGAAGACGCGCGCGCGCTCGAGCACGAGGCGCCCCAGATCCGCGGCGACCTCGTCCGCCTTGTGGAAGCCGAAGGCGTCGGCGTACGACTCGAAGTGGTCGACGTCGCAGTAGAGCAGCGTGCACGGCTGCTTGCGCTTGAGCAGCGCGTCGACGTGATCCTCGACGGCGCTCGAGCCGGGCAGGTTGGTCGTGGGGTTGCGATCCCGCTCGCGCTTGGAGGCGCGCACCAGCGCGCGCACGCGCGCGGCCAGCTCGCGCAGGTCGAACGGCTTGGCCAGGTAGTCGTCGGCGCCGGCGTCGAGACCCTTGACCCGCTCGTCGATCCCGCCCAGCGCGGTGAGCAGGAGGATGGGGATCCGCGACGCGAGCACGTCGGCCTTGAGGCGCTTGCACACCTCGATGCCGTCGAGCTTGGGCATCATCACGTCGAGCACGAGGCAGTCGGGCACCTCGCGGCGGGCCAGCGAGAGCGCCTCTTCACCGTCGCGCGCGCGCAGGCAGAGAAAACCGGCGTCGCCTAGCGTGGCCGCCACCATATGTGCAATGGCGTCGTCGTCCTCGGCCACCACGATCTTCTTGAGCAGCATCGAATGTGGCTCCTGGGCCCCGTCCCCCCCCGGCCTACTGGTCTGAAGCTTTACCACGCGGCCCTCGTTAAGCAAACCCCCGACCACGTCGGACCGTCGATGACAGGGGCGTGCTAGTCTCCGCCGCCGTGCTGCCGAAGTTTCACGTCGAGAAGGACACGCTCGCCAACGGGCTGCGGGTCGTCACCATCGAGCTCCCTCACCTGCATAGCGCCACCCTGGTCATGTACGCCAAGGTAGGCTCCCGCTACGAGTCGCCCGCCGACAACGGTCTATCGCATTTCCTCGAGCACATGCTGTTCCGCGGCACCAAGGCGCACCCCAGCTCCTACCAGCTCAACTACGCGATCGAGGAGCTGGGCGGCATGCTGCACGCCGAGACCGGCCGCGACTACTCGCTCTACCAGATCGGGCTCCTGCCCGAGTTCGTCAGCAAGGGCGTCGAGATCTTCGGCGAGCTCCTGGGCGCGCCGCGGCTCGAGCAGATCGATCTCGAGCGTCAGATCATCCTCGAGGAGATCTCGGAGGATCTCGACGAGCGCGGCCGCGACGTGAACCTCGACGACCGCACGCGCGCGGCCATGTTCGCCGGCCACGGCCTGGGCCAGAAGATCACCGGGCCGCGCCAGAACGTGAAGCGGTTCTCGACCGCCGACGTACGCCGCCACCTGAAGCGCTTCTACGGCGCGAAGAACCTGGTGTTCTGCGTGTCCGGGCGCGTCAAGCACGCCGAGGTCATGAAGGCCGCGCGCCGCGCGCTGGCGTCCTTGCCCTCGGGGCGGGCCGCCGCGACCGATTCGCCCGGCGAGCTGGCGGGCGCGCCGCACCATCTGTACGTGGACGCGCCGGGCGCGCAGACCTCGCTCGCGATCCTCTTTCGCGCGCTGCCCGAGGCGCACAAGGACTACATGGCGCTGCAGATGCTGTCGCGCGTGCTCGACGACGGCATGTCGACGCGGCTGCACTACACGCTGTGCGACCAGAAGGGCCTCGCGTACTACGTGCAGGGCGGCATCGAGCCGTTCCACGACACCGCGATCTTCGAGGTCCAGGGCGCGGCCAGCCACGCCAAGTTCGCGCTGCTTGCGCAGGCGACCTTCGAGCTGCTCGATCGCTTCCGCCAGGAAAAGGTCACCCCGGCCGAGCTGGGCAAGGCCAAGCGGCGCTACCGGCACGATCTGATGGGCATGTTCGACGAGCCCGACAGCATGGCGGGCTGGTTCGGCGGCACCGAGCTGTTCTACCCGCCGCAGACCTTCGCGGCGCGTGCGGCGCGCATGGACGCGGTCTCCGCCGACGACGTGCTGCGCGTGGCACAGACGGTCATGACCAAGGACCGGCTGGTGGTCGGGGCCGCCGGCGCGCTGACGGCGACGCAGCGGAAGCGCTTCGAGAAGACCGTCGAACGCTGGAGCTAGGCACGCGGCGCGACACGGCGCGGCACGGCGCGGCACGGCGCGGCACGGCGAACGAAGGCCGCACCCGGGTCAGCGCGTCGGGCCCTCGGCGGGCGCCGGCGCCGGCGGCGGTGCCACGACGGTCACCGAGATGTCGACGCGGTCACGGACCGCGCGGCAGGTGCGCAGCGCGCACAGCCAGAAGCGGACGTCGGCGCTGACCGTGTAGCTGCCGGCGGCCTGGCCCTCGAGCGCGAGATCGAAGCGTGGCGCCTCGGCGCGCGGGTCGGCGGCGTCGGCGAGCGCGTAGCGGCGGCGCGCCAGCTTGAGGCCGCTCGCGGGCGTGGCCGAGAGCCGCACCGAGAGCGGCGCGCCGGCGTCGATGCGGTGGCCGGCGGCGGGGACGATCGTGAGCGAGGCGGCGCCGCGCGCGCCCAGGGTCACGTCGACCGCGCCGCCGCTGCGCAGCTCGTGCTCGCGCGGCGCGGCCTCGTCGGCGAGGGCCACGGGCGGCTCGTCGGCAGACGCCACGGGCGGCTCGTCGGCGGACGCCGAAAGTGACATCGGCACGAGCAGCAGCAGGGCCACGAGCGGGCGCACCGCCAGAGTGTACTATCCGCCGCCATGGCTTGGTTCCTGGATTCGCGCCACGCGACCCTGCTGGAGGCCGCTGACGGCCTTCCCGGCGTGGCCTCGCGCAAGATGTTCGGCTGCCAGGCGCTGTTCCGCGGCAGCCAGATCTTCGCGCTGGTGTGGAGGGACGGCCGCCTGGGCCTGCGCCTGCCCGACGCAGCCCGCGCCCACCCGGGCGGCCCGACGCTGCGGCTGCCGACCTCGGGGCTCCTGCCGCTCGCCGACGCGCCCGCGATGCTCGTGCTCCTGCCGCTGCTCCACCAGCTCGGCGCGCCGCTCCCGGAGCGCCTCGTGGCGTGGACCACGCCCGGCTCGGCGGGGTACCACGTCAGCCACGTGCTGGCGGCGCTCGTCGTCAGTGGCCTCGCGTCGTGGCTGTTCGCGCGCCCGTCGCCGGTGGCAGGGCTGGTTCCCGAGCTGCGCGCGACCGCGTCGGATCCGCCGGCGCTGGCCCGGCTGTGGCGCCGCGCGACGCTAGGGTCGCTCGCCTGGGTGGTCGCGATGGTGCTGCTCGCCGGCTTGCTGAGCGAGCACGGCCGGCTGGGCGTCGATCTGGTGGGCGCGATCGTCTTCGCCGCGGTGGCGCTCGACGGCCTCGCCGAGTGGCGCGCGCGGCAGCAGCACGGCAGCCTGATCGCGATCACCGAACTGCACGACGCGCAGCAAGTCGACGCCACGGTCGCCGCGCTGGCCGCGGCCGGCGTGCCGGCGCACGCGCGCTCGGCGCACCACCGCACCCTGCTCTACTTCTTCGGCCCGTTCGTGCCCGTCGTGATCGCCGTGCCGCAGGCGCACGTGGAGCGCGCCCGCGCTACGCTGGCACGCTAGACCACGCCGGAGGCCTCGCGCTTGAAGACCAACGCCGCGCGCCTGCTCGACCGCCTCGCCATCGCGTACGAGCTGCGCGATTACCTGGTCGACGAGGACGACCTCAGCGCCGAGACCGTCGCCGCCAAGGTCGGCATGGATCCCGCGCAGGTGTTCAAGACGCTGGTCGTGCGCGGCGACCGCCACGGCGTGTGCCTCGCGGTCGTACCCGGCAACGCCGAGCTCGATCTCAAGGCGCTCGCCAGGCTGACCGGCGACCGCAAGCTCGACACCGTGCCGCTCAAGGAGCTCCAGCCTCTGACCGGCTACATCCGCGGCGGCGTGACCGCACTGGCCGGCAAGAAGGACTACCCGGTGTTCCTGGACGAGACCGCGATCCTGTTCGAGCGCATCGCGGTCTCGGCGGGCGTGCGCGGCACGCAGATCGTGCTCGCGCCCGACGAATACCAGCGCGCCACGCGCGCGACGAGGGGCGCGATCGCGCGCCCCAAGGTCTGACGCGGCGCGGCCTGTCGAAGCGTGCCCGGGCGCGAGCGACCCTGGTCACATGTAGGTGCGGCAGAATGTGGCGATCCGTTGCGGCGGGTGGCCACTTCCGCAATCATCCGTTCATGCTCGCCTCGGCTTCAAAAAATGGTCTGGCCCTGTTACTGGTCACCGCGCTGGTCGGGTCCGGCTGTCTGAGCAGCACCTACCGCGTTCCACGCAGCGAGCTGCAGACGCTCGCGCAGACCGCTCCCGCCGACCGCGGCAAGCAGGTCCGGGTGGTCCAGAACGTCGGCGACGGCGACGATCCGCCGGCGGCCACGCGCGTCGACTCGAGCACCACGATCATCATCGTCGGTGACGTGGGTGGCGGCGGTCACTCGCACGGCGGCGGCGGCGGCGGTGGTGGTGGCGGCGGTGGCACGGGCGTTCGTCCCGGCGGCGGCCACGGCCCGAGCGCCAAGCTGGCCACCGAGGACTCGAAGGCGTGGATCATCCTGGCGGTCGCGGTCGCGATCGGCCTCGCCGCCACCGAGGGCGCGCGCTACGACGGCTGGGTCGGGCTGCACCCGATGCACCCGGTGCATCTGTTCGGCCCGAACGGCGAGTACATGGTCGTCCCGCTCGCGCAGCTCACGCCCGAGCAGGCGGCGTGGGCCTCGAAGGGCGTCATCCGCGAGACCGAGGGTCCGTGGAGCGAGCTGGGGCGCGCGCCGCTCAACCGCGAAGGCTTCACCTACTCGCTCTTCTTCGGCCAGGCCGCGATCCCGTCGGCCGAGGACGGCGTGAAGAGCGGCTTCCAGAGCCACATCCAGTTCGGCTACTTCCCCGCCAAGCAGTTCGGCTTGCAGCTCGACTTCGGCCTCGGCTGGCGCAACAACGAGATGGACCTGCAGATCTTCGACGGGCGCTACTCGATCGAGGCGCAGGTATTCCCGATCGTCGCCGGTCCGTTCCACGCCGGCCTGTTCGGCGATGTCGGACTGGCCTCACACATCGAGGACGGCGGCCCGATGAACCGCGACGAGAGCGGCAACCTGTTCGGCGGCGGCGTGCTTGCTCAGCTCGAGCTGACCACGCGCCTCGCGATCACCGGCCGCGCCGGCTACATCATGCTCATGGGCGAAGGCGTCACCGAGTTCTCGCTCGGCCTGTCGATCTACTGAGCGCTGCCCTCCCTCCCTCGGCCCCGACCCGGGCCAGGTAGTATCCCGCCCATGTCGTCGACCCTGCTCGAGCCGCTCTATGCCCGCGCCTCGGATCGTGTCGCCGTGCTCGACGATCGCGGCGCGCTCTCCTGGGGTGAGCTGCTCGATCGCGCGCTGCGCACCGCCACGGCCCTGCGCGCGGGCGCGCCGACGCTCGCGGGCGCGCGCGTGGCCATCCTCGCCCGCCAGGACGCCGACTGGCTGGCCAGCCTGCTCGGCGTGCTGCTGGCCGGCGGCATGGCGGTGCCGCTGTCGCCCGCCTACCCGGCCGTCGAGCTGGCCTGGTTCGGCAGCGACGCCGACGTCGGCACCGTCATCGTCTCGGCCGAGCACGCCACGCTCGCCGCCGAGCTGATGCACGCGCGCCGCGTGCTCGCGCCCGACCCCTGGCGCAGCGCCGCCGCGCCCGCGCCGCCCGTCGACGTCGCCGCCGACGACCCCGCCATCCTGTTCTACACGAGCGGCACGACCGGCCGCCCCAAGGGCGCCGTGCTCACCCACGCCAACCTGGGCACGCACACCCGGCTCATCCGCACCGCCTGGCAGCTCGGCGAGGACGACCGGCTCCTCCACGCGCTGCCGCTGCACCACCTGCACGGCCTGGTCGTATCGCTGCTGAGCCAGCTCACCGCGGGCGGCAGCGTGCGCATGCTGCCGCGCTTCGAGGCCGCGCGCGTCGTCGACAGCCTCGCCGCCGGCGACGTCAGCATCTTCATGGCGGTGCCGACGATGTACCAGAAGCTGCGCGAGCTGGCCGGCGGCGACGCGCGCGTGCTCGCCGCGCGGGTGCGCGCGCCGCGCGTGTCCACGAGCGGCTCGGCGGCGCTGCCGGTCGGCCTGGCCGAGTTCTGGCGCGGCGTCACCGGCGCCATCCCGCTCGAGCGCTACGGCATGACCGAGATCGGCGTCGCGGCCTCGAACCCGCTCGACCCGGCCGCCCGCCGCGCCGGCACGGTGGGCCCGGCGTTGCCCACGGTCGAGCTGCGCCTGGTCCCCGGGACCGACGAGCTGTGGGTGCGCGGCCCGAGCGTCTTCCCCGGCTACTGGCGCCGCCCCGAGGCCACGGCCGAGGCGTTCGCCGAGGACGGCTGGTTCAAGACCGGCGACGTAGCGCGCCTCGACGAGGGCGGCTACGTGCGCCTGCTCGGCCGCACCTCGCAGGACATCCTCAAGAGCGGCGGCTACAAGCTGTCGGCGCTCGAGATCGAGGAGGTGCTGCGCGAGCACCCCGACGTCGGCGACGCGGCGGTGATCGGCGTGCCCGACGAGACCTGGGGCGAGCGCGTCGTCGCCGTCGTCGAGGTCCGCCCCGGCTGCGCGGTCGCGTCGATCGGCCCCGAGGCGCTGCGCGCCTGGGCCAAGGCGCGCCTGGCCGCCTACAAGACGCCGCGCGAGATCGTCGTCGTCGAGGCGCTGCCGCGCAACCCCATGGGCAAGGTCGTGAAGGCGGAGCTGCGCAAGCGCTTCTGAGCGGCGGCGCGCGGCCGCGCGGCCGGCCGCGCGCGGCGTGCCACCGACCGCTCACGAACGCGCCGCGACCGTTCACCCCGAACCGACCGGCGCGACCGCGCCGGGCGCGCATCTTCAGCGCGGAGGTACGGCATGGACTGGTCACGTTGGCGGAGTCACTTCGAAGCGAACGCCGGGCGCGCGTTTCCCCCGGCGCCCGAGGGCGCGGGCGGCGTGCCCTCGGCCTGGATCCCGCGCCTGGCCCACTCGCTCGCGCGCTTCCAGGCGGGCGAGACCTCGGAGGGCCGGCTCGCGCACCAGATCGGCGGCGTCGCCTGGCCGCACATCGACGACGACTACCGGGCGTCGCTGCGGCTGTTCGTGAAGGAGGAGGCGCGCCACGCGCGCATCCTGGGCGGCTGGGTGCGCGCGCTCGGCGGCCCCGAGATCGAGGACGGCCACTGGTCGAAGCGGCTGTTCGTGCTCGGCCGGCGCGCCGCCGGCGTGCGCGGCAAGCTGCTGGTCGCGTTCGGCGCGGAGGTCGCCGGGCTCGGCTTCTACGGCGCCCTGTCGGGCGCGCTGCCCGAGGGCGCCCTGCGCGAGGCGCTCGCCGAGCTGTGCGCCGACGAGCAGGATCACCTGGTCTTCCACGCCGACTTCTGGCGCGCGCAGGCAACCTCGCGCCCGGGCCGCGTGCTGGTCAGCGCGGCCGCGTGCACGATGGCCGCGGTGGCCGCGACGCTGGTCGTGCTCGACCACCGGGACACCTTCCGCACCGTCGGGCTCAGCGTCGCGGCGGTCACGCTGCACTACCTGCTGCTGCTGGTCGCGCTCGACGGCCTCCTGCGCCACGGTGGCGGCGCGGCCCGCGCGGCGAGCGCGCCGCGGCCGGCGCCCCGGTCAGA
>JBKJOI010000869.1:0-2572 GCA_046595695.1 Haliangiales bacterium
GGCGCCGTGGCGATCGGGACCGTCGTCTACCTGTACACCGTCGATCCGCAGGTCACGCCCGCGGCCATCACGGCGCTGGTCTCCGAGATCTGTCCGGACGTTCCGCGCACCGATGGCATCGAGGACGTCGGCGCGAGCATCTCGAGCCTGGCGCCGCTGCGCTCGAGCGCCAGCGGCGGGCCCGGCACCGCGCCGCAGGAGAACGGCAGCGGTACCCGGCCGATGAGCCGGACGCCCGTCGAGGAGCGTAGCTTCGCGACGCACGTCGAGCTCGAGCGCGCGCTCGAGCGCAACCGCACGCCGCTCATGCCCTTCCCGTCCATGGACGCCGCGGCGCTCGAGGTGCTGGGCCGAGTTACCGAGCCGGTACCGGCGTTGCCGCCCGAGGCGATGATCGCCGAGGGCACCGCGAAGATGGCCAGGATCGAGCCACCGGCAACGCCGCAGGGTCGCCGCGGCCGGGCGGTGCTGCTGGCGATCGCGGCCATCGGCGCCGTGGCGATCGGGACCGTCGTCTACCTGGCCACCAGTGGCGGCGGACTGGCCACCGTGAGCGTCGACGCGGGTGCGGGCGCGGGCGTGCGCACGCTCGGCGCGACCGACGCGGGCGTTGGCGCGGGTGCGGGTGCGGGCGCGGGCGCGGGTGCGGGCGGCGCGCACGTCGCGTCCGCCCAGGCCGACGCGGCCCCCGCCGAGCCGGCACCTGCCCCTGATGCCGCGCCCTCCGCCCTGCCCACGCCGCCTACCGCCGATGCCGCCCCGGGCGAGCGCGCCCGCGGCCGGCTCATCGTCTCGACGCCCGAGGTGGCGTGGACGCAGGTCTTCCTCGACGGCCGGCGCATCGGCGAGACGCCGCTGCCCGCGCCCGGTCACGAGCTGCCGGCCGGCAAGCACACGCTGAAGGTCGTCTGCGCTCCCGAGGTCTGTCCTCCCGAGGGCAAGGAGCGGACGCTCACGATCAACGTGCCCGCCGGCGAGACTGTCGAGACGTCGCTTCGCTTCTAGCGACCTCCCGTGCGCCGCGCGCCATGCGCCACGCGCGCCACGCGCACGAATCCTCCTACGGCGCGAGCGGTCCGAACGTGAACTCGTAGCTCGCCGCGTCCTCGTCGGCGAGCAGCACGGCGGCGCCACCGGCCACGATCCCCACCGCGCCCACGCCCGCCCATAGCCACGGGTTCTTCCACCACGGCCGGCGCGCGTCGGCGACGTCGCCACCCGGCTTGCCACGACCCGCCGAGGGCGGCTCGGGCTCGGTGGCGCGCGTGTCCTCGAGCACGATCGGCCCCAGCGTGCGCGCGTCGCCGCCCGGCGCGGCGAGATCACGCACGAGCTGCGCGACCGCCGAGGCGAGCCGCGCGATCGATGGAAAGCGGACCTCGCGGACCGCGCCGCAGCGTAGCGGCGCCAGGCCGCAGCGCTGCCCGAGCAGCGCCGGCTGGCCGCCGCGCCAGGTCACGACCACGAGCACCACGTCGTCGAGATCGGCGTAGGTGCCGGCCGCGTCGACGAGCCGCGCCGCCTGGCGCTCGCCGTCGCCGATCGCGAGCGGCGCGGGTTCGCCGAGCGCCGCCGCCAGCGCGTCGACCTCGAGCGGCAGCTCGACACGCGTGCCCGCCGCCGGCACCGAGACGATGAGCCCCGCGGCGTGCTTGCCGCGCGCGCGCGCCACCAGCACGTGCTCGCCCACGGCCACCCGCAGCGTGCGCGCGCCGCGACCGACCGGCGCGCCGTCCAGCTCGAGCTCCACATCGGCGTCGACGACCAGCTCGAGCGCCACGCCCGCGCCGCCGCCCGCGGCCGCCTGCCGGTAGGCCGCGATCACCGCCGGCGCGAACTCCCGGGCGAGCAGCTCGCGCTCGGGGTCGAGCGCAAAGGCGAGCGCGAACGCCGCCTGCGCGTCGCCGATGCGACCGGTGTTGAGCCGCACCGCGCCCAGCCGCAAGGACACGTCGGCGAGCAGGTCGAGCGCGCCGTCCAGGTCGAGCACCGCTAAGATGGTGCGCCGGGCGTTGACCAGCTGCGCCTCGGCGAAGGTCGGATCCACCTTGAGGTAGGCGCGCCAGCCCTCGCGCGCCAGCTCGCGCGCGCGCCCGAAGTCAGCCAGCCGCGCGCGCTCGACCGCGCCCGACGCCACGCGCGCCCGCGCCACGGCCAGCGGATCCACGATGGCCTCGTCGCCAGCCGCGCGCACGGCCGCGGTGAGCGCTTCCTCGGCCCTCGCCGCCGTGACCGGTGCGTCGGCGACCGTTCGCACGACGAGGCCACGCCGCGCCGCGTCAGCGGTCCCAGGAGCGGCGAGCGCCAGGGCAAGCGAGAGCCCGAGCACCACCTTGGCCCCGATGCGCATCGGTCGTCACTATATACTCGAACCGATGACGGCCGCGTGCCCGCGCCTTCGCCCGCTCGAGATCTTTGCGGCCCAGCTCGATGGGCGTCGGGTCGTGTGTCTCCGCGATCCGGCCGGGCTCACCGACCGGGTCGCCTTCTTGCCCAGCATCGCGCTCCAGATCATCTCGGCGTGCGACGGCCTGCGCGACGCGGCCGAGGTCGCCGCGTACGTGTGCGAACG
>JBKJOI010000070.1:0-7684 GCA_046595695.1 Haliangiales bacterium
CGCCTTCGCACCACCACCGAGGCGTCGATCGTCCTCACCCTCTTCGATCTGGTGGGCTGCCTTGATCGCGGCGGCGAAGCACTCGCGCGCCAGGTGAAGCTCACCACCAAGGAGTGGCTCGTGCTCCTCCATATCGCCGGAGATCCGAACTTTCCCGGCGCCGCGCGGCGCACCGGCGACGCCGAACCGGGCATCCTGCCCTCCGACATCGCAGCCGCTCGAGGCGTCTCGCGCGCCCACATCAGCGTGCTGGTCTCCAGCCTGCTCGCGCGCGGCCTGGTTCGCCACGTGCACGACGCGGGCGACGGCCGCCGGCGTCGTGTTGCGGCCACTCTCGAAGGCTGGCGCACGATCGAGGCAGTCGAGTCCACCCGCCACCTCGCCAACCGCCGCCTCTTCGCCACCATGACGGCGCTGGAGCGGAAGACGCTGCTGCGCCAGCTGAGCGACTGCCTCGCCTTCCTCCGGCACGAGCGCACCTCGATGGTGGGCGAGCGGACCGCCAAGACGCGGGCCACGCGGAGGCGCAGCGGCGGCCGCCGGACTAAGCCGGCGTGACTTTCCACTCCAGCTGGTAGCCGGTGGCATTCGCACCACCCACCTGATCGAGGACCACATAGAACGTGCGCGGTACCGTCGGGGCGCCCGACAGCATGGTCGGGTAGGTGAACGTGAAGTCCACCGGATCGCAAAGGCCGAGGCTACAGAAGCCCGGCGAACGGTACTCGTTGTTGCCGCAGCCGCCCGAGGCGTCGTAGTCCGGCCACGTGGGCGTGGCGCCGCAGCTGTCGAGCAGGTAGATGCCGGGCACCGCGCTCGCGGGCGAAGCGGCGTAGCGCAGGGCGAGCTTGTCGCCTGGGTTCAAGGTCACTCGGTAGACGACCTCCTGGCCAGCGGCGTCGTAGACGAACGAGCAGGACGGCGGCAGCGGCGGGCTGGCAGACTTGTACGGGTTGTAGTCGTTGCTCGCGCCGTACCCGCCGGCGACGTGGAACGTGAACCCGGTGCTGGTGGACGGCACGCTCGCGCTCAGGAGATCGATCGCGTTGGTGCAGGTCTCACCGACGCCCGAGGGCGCGGCGTCGGCGGCGGTCGTGGGCATGCCAGCGTCGATCATCGCGACTCCCGCGTCGGCGGGGCTGGCCCGCGTGCCGGTGCAGAAGTCGTTCGGCGCGCAGACCGCGGGCATGCCCAGGCACGCGCCGTTCACGCACTCCTCGGGGCCGTTGCAGCTCGTGCCGTCGGGCTTGGCCTGCTCGCACTTGCTCGTGCCGAGCACGTCGCAGTAGCTGCCCACGCACTCGCCGAGCAGGTTGAAGCCAGCGTCGATACAGGTGTCGCCGACCTGCAAGAGTGCCGTCGAGGGCGCGACGCACCGCGCGGTGTCGGCGTCGCAGTTGAGCCCGGTCTGGCAGAGCTGCAGGGGCGCGGCGGCGCTGCACGCGGCGCCGGCCACCGCGGCGGCCTGGCAAACGCCCTGGCGCGGCTCCCCGTCGCCGTTGAAGGGATAGCCGCAGCCGGTGGTGGTGGCGCTGCTGTAGCAGCAGAACCCGAGATCGGGATCGCAGGTGCCGTAGAACGCCGCGCCCACGCCGTCGCGGATCGGCGCGCAGGTCGTGCCCACGCTCGCCGCGCGGGTGAAGATCTTGCGCTGCACGTCGCCGCCGCTGGGCGGTGCGAAGCCAAAGCAGGTACTGTCGAAGAGCGCCGCACGCGCCTCCGCGCCGCAGCTGGCGCTGGCGAGCGTCGCCGCGCAGGTGGCGAGGGCCGCGGCGTCGAAATCGACGCTCCCGAGCCCGGCGGCGCGCACCCAGTCGCCGAAGGGCGTGATGGCGTAGATCTCCGCGAGCACCTCGGTGCAGCTCGCCTCGTCCAGCACGACCGTGGGCGGCAGCCGATCGACGAAGGCGGTGAGCAGCTGGTTGTCGCGCAGCGGCGCGAAGAAGGCGACCTGGTCGGCTCCGTCGCAGCAGCGGAACATGGCGCCACAGACGGCCGCCGCAGCGTCGTCATGGAACGTCGCCAGCCCGGGCGGCAGATTCGCGGCATCGGCGGTCGCGGCGTCGTCGACCGCCCGCGCGTCGGCCACGGCGGCGTCGTTGCGCGGCGTGGTGCCGTCATGGTCGCCGCACGCGCCGGCGAATAGCGCCAGCGCCAGGGCCGCGCAGGCCCGTCGGAAGATGGTAAGGGTACCTAACGAAAAGTGATCCATCCCCAGACGAGTAGCATCGGCCCTCAGGGAGAATCAACTGATTTAGTCAATTAACCAATTACCACGAGGGTGGAGGGCGGCGATCGGGTGCAGTCCAGCGAAGGCGCTCCGAGCGACTCGCCATGCCGCGCGGTAGGCCAGCGCGATCGTCACGGACGCGACCGACGGGGCGTGCACGTCAGCGCCAGGATCAACAGTCCCACCGGCTGTAGGACGAGCACCGCCAGCGCCACGGTGACGCTCGCGTGGTCGACCAGCAGCGCCAGGGCGAGGGGCACGACCACATCGAGCGGCGCGAGCAGCGCGCCCAGGGCGTTGACCGAGCCGGCGCGGCCGGGCGCGGCGCGGTAGGCCTGCGCCTTGGCCAGCGGGTACTGGCCGGAGACGGTGAGCCCGACCAGCGTGGCCAGCACGGCGCTCGCCGCCATCGACGGCGCGAAGATCCAGCCGAGGTACGTGCTCGCGCAGACCGCACTCTGGGCGGCGAGCAGCGGCAGCGGCGCGACGAAGGCGAGCAGCCGCTGCACGAGCACCACGCCCAGCGCGCTGCCCACCATCAGCGCGCCCAGCACCAGCGCGCGCTCGGCGGGATCGGCGCCGTGACGCGCCGCCAGGTGCAGCGCGGCGAGCACCAGCAAGATCTCGTCGAGGAGCGTGCACAGGGACGTGCCGACGGTCCACGCAAGCAGGCGCCGGTTGCGCAGCGCATGGGCGAGCGCCTCGCGCAGCGGCTCGGCGGCCTCGGCCTCGTCCTCGTCAGCCTCCGCATCGACCGGCGCGGCGGTGCGCGGCAGCGGCGGCACCGCGAGCGCCCCGAGCAGCGCGCAGCCCGCGACGACCACGAACGCCGCGCGCCAGCCGACCCCCACGAGCGCCGCCAGGGCCAGGAGCGCCGGACCCGCTACATCGCCGAGCGCGCCCGCGAACGTCAGCGGGTCATCTGCCGCTCGGCGTGCTCGGGGTCGAGCTCGACCAGCGCGGCCTCGCCGACGCCCTCGCCCACGCTCCACGCCGGCATGCACACCGTGAACGCCGCGACCAGCAACCACGGCGCCTTCGCCAGCGCCGCGATCAGGCTGGCGAACGCGATCGCGAGGTAGCCCGCGCGCACGAACGGGCGCCGGTCGGTGGCGCGATCCGCGACGAGGAAGAGCGCCGGCTCGACGGCGAGCGACAGCACCACCGGGACGGCCAGCACCAGCCCGGCCAGCCAGGCTCCGGATACACCGAAGGCCTCGCCCAGCTCGGGCGCACTGACCGGGACGATGCCCGCGGCCAGCTCATCGAGGAATGCGGCACCGAGGAGGGCCGCGAGGACGCGTCAGCAGGGGCCGCGAATTGTGGCTACCAGTGTGCGCGGGCCACGTGGGTCGGTCAAGCCGGCGCGGCCGCCGGCGTCGTTGCTCAGTGAATCTGTCACCCCCGGTTCAGGTTTAGGGCGGGGAAGCTGGGCGGCAAGGACACCGTCCTGCTCGATGGAGCACGCGACCGGCGCGCCGATCGGGACCGCGTCGATGCTGCGCGCGACCGAGCGGGGCGTGACCGGCAAGTGACCGCGCCGCCGCGGCCCCTCAGTCGATCCAGTGGACGCTGAGCGACGTGGGCGCGCCGCCCGGCTTCTCCTTGGCGTCGATGAACACGTTGTCGACCGAGGACGAGGCCTGCGAGGGCTGCAGCGCGAAGCTGACCTCGCCGCTCGCGAGCGCGGCCGCGACCTGGCCGGTCACGTCCAGGTGATTCTCCACGCCCTCGTGCACGGCGACCTCGCCGACGAACCCGTAGGCCGGCTTGTTGTTCCACGTGACCGTCGACTCCGACCACGGCGCGCTCACCTGGTTCAGCCGCAGCGTCACGGTGCTGCCGCCCGGCGAGTCGGCGGCCGGGATCACGAGCTCGGCCCGCTGCACGGTGGCGCCGCTCGGCACTCGACCCGCGAGCGCGTAGCCGAAGAGCCCCTCCGAGGTCAGGTGGTACTCGCCGATGTCGACGGTGGCGGCGCCGCCGAAGTTGCGGTTCGGCACCGGGCCGGTGCCGTAGCTGCTGGCGATCACCGCGGCGTCCTTGCTCACCGGCACGGCGCCGATGTGGCCGTACCACGTGGCCTCGGCGGTGCCGGGCGTGAACACGCAGGGAGCGCCCGGTCGGTAGCTGTAGAAGCGGTACTCGACGCGGTCACTCGCCGCGTAGCCGCTGCGCGAGAACGAGTACGTGGTGGTGCCATCGCCGTTGCCGACGCCGCTGGCGTGGATCGCGGTCGCCACGTTCTGGACGCCGTTCTGCCGCGCGAACACCTCGACGTACTGCTGGTCGCCCGGCAGCGTGACCTGGAAAATGAGCTGGCCGCCGCCCGCGCCGCACACGTTGCCGGTCTGCAGGGCCGGCGCGACGCACGCCGCGAGCGCCCGGTGAACCGAGTCGAGGCTCTCGTCGTCTTCCGGCTGGCAGGCCGCGAGGCTGGCGGCGAGGGCGAGCCCACCGAGGAGGGCGAGGGTGCGGGTGCGGCGGGGCGGGGCGATGTCGCGAACGGTCATGATGATCTTCCTGATCTGGGGTGGGTGCCGCGCCGGTGGCGACCGGCCGTGCCATTGGAGTGGCTCCCGGCGGCGAGTCGTGTCGATTTCGGCTCAGAGGGTCGGAGCTTGCCGGACGCTGCCCGAACAAAGTTTTTCCCGACCAGCACCACGATCAACGTGTCGCCCGAGTCATCTGGGCGCTGCTCACCGCAGGTCGAAGGGCTCCCGCGCCGAGCGGACGCGTCAGTGCGACTCCTCGAGCCAGCGCACCGGCAGGACGGGCCCACCGCGCTCGAGCTGCTCGATGTACTCGATCACATCGTGGCCGCGCAGGTCGAGGGCACGCGCCTCCTCGAGGGTGAACCAGCGGGCACCCAGCGACTCGTCATCGGCGACCGACTTGGGCGGCGCATCGCCGGCGGGGCGCGCCGCGAACACGACGCGTGCGCGCACGGTGCCCTCCGGCCGTGCCGCGTACTCCAGGCGCAGGAGGCTCTCGATCACGACCGGGATGCCGGCCTCCTCGAGGGTCTCGCGCACGGCCGCCTGCGACAGGGTCTCGCCCGCCTCCACGCGACCGGCGGGCAGGTACCAGGTCTGGCCGTGCTTTCGCTCCTGCACCAGCAGGTACCGATGGCTCAGGCGCGCTACCACGACGACGAAGAACCAGGACGGGATGGGCGGGCGCGGCATGGCGGCCGCGATGGTAGCGCGGCGCGGGTCACGCCGCGCGGCGCGCGGACTGGAACGTTCCGTGCTGGACGATCAGCTGCTTCTCGCTGGAGGCGAAGCTCACGAGCGAGTTGCGCTCGAGGTCGAGCACGGTGGTCAGGGTGACGCCCGCGCTGCCCAGATACGCCACCGCGTAGACATCATCGTTCACGCGCGCGACCTCGTAGTGATCCACGCCGTGCTCCGTCCCGTTGGTGCAGCGCCAGCTCACGTTGCCGTCTGGCGCGAAGCTATGCTCGAAGATCTTGCCTGCCATGGGCCCGTCCTCGAACGTGAAGGTGAGGGTCTTGCCACGGATGGGATTGCTGATCATCGGAGTCTCCTCATGACTGCCTGCCAATGGTGCAAACCGAAAGCCAGCCCCCTAGGCGGCACCTACCAGCGGTCTGACCGGCACTTATGAGGTCGATCCGGCGTGCGGAGGCGCTCGCTGTGCGCCGCCGGGACCGTCCGCGACTCATGCGGTGGTCACGCCGATGCCCGCGCCATGACAGCGGAAACAGGGCGGAAACGGCGCGGTGCGTGGTCCTGGATGAGCTAGGGTAGGCTCCTCGCCAGGAGCAGAGGACATGGGAAGAATCTTCGAGACACGCAAGGCCACGATGTTCGCGCGCTGGAACAAGATGGCCAAGGCGTTCACGCGCGTCGCGCGCGAGCTCACGATGGCCGCCAAGACCGGTCCGAGCCCCGATCTGAACCCGATGCTGCGTCGTGCGATCCAGAACGCGCGCTCGCTCAGCATGCCGAAGGACAAGATCGACGCGGCCATCAAGCGGGCGAGCGGCAAGGACATGACCAACTACGAGGAGTGCGTCTACGAGGGCTACGCAGCCCACGGAGTCGCCGTGCTCGTGGTCGCGGCCACCGACAACCCCACGCGCACCGTCGCCAACGTGCGCATGCGCTTCCACAAGCACGGCGGCAACATGGGCACCAGCGGCAGCGTGGCCTTCACCTTCACGCAGATGGGCGTCTTCCGCCTGGATCCTGCGGGCATCAACCTCGACGAGCTCGAGCTCGAGCTCATCGATCACGGCCTCGACGAGGCCGGCGTCAGCACCAACGAGAAGGGCGAGCCCGAGCTGGTCGTCCGCTGCGCGCTGCCCAGCTTCGGCAAGATGCAGGCGGCCATCGAGGCCCGCGGCATGACGGTCCGCTCGGTGGCGTCGGAGTACGTCCCGCTCAACCTGGTCACGCTGCCCGAGGACCAGGCCACCGAGGCGCTCGCCACGGTCGACTGGCTCGAGCAGGACGAAGACGTCCAGCACGTGTTCCACAACCTGGGCTAGCGGAGCGGCCTGCCGAAGCGAATGCTCGCTGAACCGTGTGGCCTTGAGGTCGACAGTCCTGCAACTCGTATCTGGTTCTCACCTGTTGCCGATCAGGTACTCGTCGGATGCAGCAACGGACAGATCGTTGCTTGGCCGCCCGTTCTAGGATTGTCGAGCTCCGTCACGATGAGCGGCGAAACAAGGGACGTGGATGGCCGGCCGGATGGGGCGGTCATTGCGGCTTGCTCGACTGCGGGGGACGTCATGGTAATCGATAGCCGCACGAACGAGGGCTACGCGGTGGGAAGCGAAGTCGCATTCGAGAACATCGAAGTCCTCGCGAGCCGGCAGAAGGTAGTCGTCGTGGCCAAGGACCAGGGAATCCTCGCGGTCTGGGACCTCTTCGGCATGTCGGCGCCCTACCCGCTCGAGCCGGCGAAGTTCTACGACTGACTCCATCGCGACGGCCTGTGACCGCCCCCCAGCCAGCATTGTTTGCTAGGCGCGGAACCGGATCCCCTCGACCTTCCCGGGGGTGCGAACCTGTACGCGTATACCGCGCATCCCCTCGACGAAGTCGATCTGGACGGGCTGGCGTGCCCGAAAAAGCCTGTCCTCACGGACGATAAGGTCGATCAGCAGAAACGCGCGGAGGCGAAGAAGCTGGCTGAAGCGCTCGAGGAGCGGGCCCGCAGCACTCAGGTCCATGAGGGGACGCCGCCCCGTTTCCTCCACGAGGACGTCACCTTCGCGGTCACGGTCGTGCGGAAAAAAGATGGGACGACCGAGATCTGGGTGACTCAAAGCCAAGCTGGCAAATTGAATCCCCATGTGAATGACATGGTCCCTCCGGGTTCGTTCAAGAACTCCCCCCGGCGCGATGCCGGGGCATCCAAACGCGAAAACCATGCCGAGCAGAGGGCGTTGCGCGCGGCCGACGGCGATCCCGATGTCGA
>JBKJOI010000501.1:0-8132 GCA_046595695.1 Haliangiales bacterium
CCGCCGCGTAGTCGGCGATCGTGGTCTCCGCGTTGGTCATCAAGTACGTGAAGGCGGCGTCGACTCGTCCGCTCGACGTGCACCTCATGATCACCAACGCGGAGACCACGATCGCCGACTACGCGGCGGCGGGCGCGGATCTCATCACCGTACACGCCGAGGCGTGCGTGCACCTGCACCGCTGCCTGCAGGCCATCCGCGGGCTGGGCAAGAAGGTCGGCGTGTCGCTGAACCCGGCGACGCCGCTCGAGGTGATCGACTACGTGCTCGGCGATGTCGACATGGTGCTGCTCATGTCGGTGAACCCGGGCTTCGGCGGGCAGGCGTTCATCCCGGCGGTGCTGCGCAAGATCGAGAAGCTGCGCGCCGAGGCCGACCGGCGCGGGCTCGACCTGGACATCGAGGTCGACGGCGGCATCAAGGTGGACAACATCGAGGTCGCGGCGCGCGCGGGCGCCAACGTCTTCGTGGCAGGCTCGGCGGTGTTCGGCGAGAAGGACTACAAGCCCGTCATCGCGCGCCTGCGCTCGCGGGCCTCGGGCCTGATCTAGAATTCGCCGAAGAGCTCGACGAGACGGACGTCGAGGGCGGTGGCGACTTTGAAGAGCGAGGAGACCGAGGCGCTGGATTCGGCGCGCTCGATCTGGGAGAGCAACGAGACGGAGAGCTTGGTGCGGCGCGACATCTGCTTGAGCGTGAGGCCGCGTTCCTTGCGGAGCTCGCGGATGTTGCGCCCGATGGTCATGTGCAGCTCGTCCTCGCGGCGGAGGACGAGACCCTTCTTCTTCGCGATGCGCCCCAGCGAATCGCGGAACTCGTCGATGGAGAAGGGCTTGCGGATGTAGGCGGAGACGTCGTGCTCGATCGATGCGGTCGCGGTCTCGAGGCTCGGATAGCCGGTGAGGATGATGACCGCGATGTCGTCATCGGCCTTGCGGATCTGGCCGAGGAGATCGATGCCCGAGAGCTTGGGCATCATGAGGTCGAGGATGCAGACGTGGTACTCGGCCTGCTTCAGCGACTCGAGCGCCTGGGTCGGGTCATTTACGATCGTGACGCCGTAACCGTCAGAGGACAGGAAGTCCTCGAGGTATTCGCAGACGTCCTTATCGTCATCCACGACCAGGATGTTGAGCTGCGACACGCGCTAGACCGCCCTGTAGTACGAGAACGAAATAGGCACCGACACCTCAGCCCACGCACCGAAACTGCTGTCCAAACCTTCACTTCTTCCTGCCCGCCAGACCCCATACACCTGCAACCACTTTCGAACTTAGTCGGGGCGACAGGATTTGAACCTGCGACCCCCTGGTCCCGAACCAGGTGCGCTACCAGGCTGCGCTACGCCCCGAGTTGTTGCGGAGGTGAGTAGTAGTCGGCCTACATACCCCAAGTCAATACCGAATTTTTACAGGTACCTTGATCATCACGCCTGCCTCGAAGAAGGTACCGACCTCCTCGAGCGTCCCGATGCGCACGTAGGGCACAATTCCGGCAAATATCCAGAATGTGCCTTGAGCGCCGAGACGCGGCGGCCGTACGCGATCAAACTCGACGGCGAGGCCGCCAGAGAGGCCAAACTTCGGGGCAAATCGTCCCAGGCGCCAGCCCAGGAGGTTGTCGAAGCCGACCTCGAGCTCGGCCCACGTCCGCGTGCCCATGCGGTCGTCGAAGACCACGGCACCGAGCGAGACGCCGAGGAGCGCCGGCAAGTGCCCCTCGCGCAGCCGCACGATCGAAAGCTCTGCCCCCACAGCGGAATTCCAGCTATTCTCGATGGCCAGCGCACCTGCGACCGGTCCCAGTGTGAGGTAGGTACCGTCCAGGTAGCTGTTCAAGCGATGCCCGGACCCTTCACGGCCGGATTCCTGATGCTCAGCCCCCTGATGCGCGGACTCCCGATTCCCGGTTTCCTGATGCGCGGACTCCCGATCCTCGGGTTCTGGACGGGTCGCGTCCTCGACCGAATGCGCGGGCTGCTCGGGCGCCACGGCCGCGGCCGCGGGCGCCGGTTGCTCGGTCTCCTGGCCCCGCGCCACGCCGGGCCAGCCCACGATCGAACCGGCGATCCACGTCGCGAGCGCCGTGACCGCCGCGAACCCGGCGTGACCACGGCATTTTCCCCTGCCTGCTCCAGACTGGGGACGGCCCTCAACCACAGGGGTCACCGGACACCACCCCGAACCGAGAAAAACCCTTTGGTCTTCGTCATTTATGGGTGGCGCACGGGTTGCTTAGAACAAGCGGGTGGCTAACGTGCCCCTGACCTCGGACCATTCGGCGAGTCCCCCTACCGGTGATAGCCGCGGACAAGCGCTCAAGATCGTATCACCCGAGCATCTGGAGATCTATCGCAGCCTCCGCAACTACCCGCTCTTCGACGGCCTCCCGAACGAGGACCTCCAGGAAGCGGTCGCCTCGGGCGAGCTCTCGGTGCAGACCTTCTGGCGCGACGAGATCGTCGCCGACGGCCCCACGCTCAAGGAGCACGGCGCGTCGATCTACCTGGTCCGCAGCGGCCAGGTCGCGGTCGCGATCTTCCCGCCCGAGGTGCTCGAGCGCGAGCGCGCCGAGTTCATGCCCCTCGACCTCGACGAGAAGCAGAAGAAGGTGCGCACCCACGGCCCGGTGATCCGGCTCGCCGAGAAGAACCTGGCGACCTTCGGCGAGGGCGAGATTTTCAACTCCGAGGCCATCCCCGCCGCCGACCCCGATCGCTGCGCGTTCTACTGCGTGTCGCCCTGCGAGCTCATCGTGTTCTCGAAGGAGCGCATCGCCACATTCACCTCGCGCTTCGAGTTCTTCGCGCACCGCCTGCGCCGCGCCGTCGAGATGGCGCGCGACCGGCTGTCAGGCATCGCCGGCATCAAGCAGGAGATCCTCGACTTCTACGTGCGCCACGGCCTCTCGGTCGCCGAGACGCTGCGGGTGCGCCAGATCGATCGCTGCATCGAGTGCAAGGAGTGCGAGAAGGCCTGCGAGGCGCGCTACGGCCACAAGCGCCTCACCATCGCCGGCCCGCGCCTGGGCATGCTCGACTTCGTGTTCGCGTGCCGCACCTGCACCGACCAGCGCTGCATCAACCCGTGCAACTACGACTCGATCAAGTTCGACGCGGTCAAGCGCGAGGTCGTGATCAACGAGTCGACGTGCACCGGCTGCGCCGCCTGCGCCAACGCCTGCCCGTACGGCTCGATCGAGATGGTCGACCTCGACAAGCCCGCCGAGAAGCTGTTCAAGATCCGCCTCGAGAAGGACGGCTCGCTCAAGTTCGGCGAGGGCACCGGACGCAAGGCGGTCGCCGTCAAGATCGCGTCCAAGTGCGACCACTGCGCCACCTACGGCGATCAGGCGTGCATCACGCACTGCCCGACCGGCGCGCTCATCGAGATCAAACCCGCCGACCTGTTCCACGATCGCGGCGAGGTCGCGCGCCAGGCCGTGCGCGCCGGCTTCGATCATACCGTGATGCTCGATGCCGGCACCATGCTGCCCTCGCAGCCCTTCCAGAAGGGCCTCGGCATCACCGACGGCGCGTCCGCGAAAGTCAAGCAGCGGCGCATCCATCCGGCGGTGCTCTGGGGCATCGGCCTGGGCGCCTTCCTGCTCGCGCTGGTCGAGATCGTGCTGCGCCTGTGGAAGCCGGCGCTGTCGCTGCAGTACGCGAGCCTGCGCCTCACCGGGCTCGAGCCGGAGATCGCGCGCCTCAAGGTCAACTACCGCCCCGGCAACGATCTGGCGGTCTGGCTCGGCTACACCGGCACCGCGCTCATGGTCATCGCGCTCCTGTACCCGCTGTGGAAGCGCTCGCGCCTCATGCAGAAGCTCGGCTCGTCGGCCGCCTGGTTCGACTGGCACATCATGGGCGGCACGGTCGGGCCGCTGTTCATCCTGCTGCACAGCGCGCTCAAGCTCGACAACTGGGTCTCGGTGGCGTTCTGGTCGATGATCCTGGTCGTCGTCTCGGGCGTCGTGGGCCGCTACCTGTACACGCAGATCCCCGACATGCTGCACGGCCGCGAGCTCGAGGAGCTCGAGCACGAGCGGGCGCTGGCCAAGCTGCGCGCGGTCGTGCCCGCAGCGGTCACCGCGCTCGATCGCGAGCTCATGGCCTTCCGCCAGCGCGCCACCCGCGTGGCCGCGGGGGCCGGGCTGGCCTACGCGTTCGCGTGGACGGTGCTCGACGACTTCAGGCGACCGGGGCGCTGGCTGCGCCGGCGCCTGCTGCTCGCCAAGAGCGACGCCCCACGGCGCACCCGTCGCGATCTCCATCGCCACGCCGGCATGCTCATGCTGCTCGAACGGCGTCGCATCCTGGTGCCGCAGGCGCACAGCGTGCTCTTCCACTGGAAGCAGGTGCACGTGCCCTTCACCTTCGTGATGATGGCCGTGTCCATCGTTCATATCGTGGTGGCGTTGACGTACTCGATGTAGCCGGGGGAAGATGCCGAGCGCTTGCGAATGCGATCTGTGAAACGGCGTAGCACCCTGGTCCTCGTGTTCTCGTCACTGGCGCTGCTCGTGCTGGCGGCGTCGGCGCGTGCCGACGACTTCCTCAAGTCGTCGCCCGGCCCGCTCGCGCAGAGTCACGCCGAGCTCGAGGGCCAGGACAACTGCACGCAGTGCCACACCGACGGCAAGGCGCTCTCGAACGACAAGTGCCTGAACTGCCACGACCACGCCGACCAGAAGGCCAAGATGGCCTCGGGCAAGGGCTTCCATTCCTCGCCCAAGGTCACCGGCAAGAAGTGCTGGGACTGCCACCTGGATCACAAGGGCAGGAGCTTCGACCTGCTCGGCTGGTCGTCGGTGGGCGGGACCGAGAAGTTCCGCGACCAGCACGACGAGTGGACCGACTTCCCCCTGAACGGCAAGCACGCCGCGCTCAAGTGCGAGGAGTGCCACACCCGCAAGAACAAGCAGGGGCTGCGCCTGTTCCTCGGCGAGTCGAAGGTCTGCGGCTCGTGCCACAAGGACGACCAGCCGCACAACTTCACCCGCGGCGAGATGATGAAGTGCGACCGCTGCCACTCCGAGATCAGCTGGAAGCCGCCGCTCAAGAAGCAGGACTTCAACCACGACGACAAGGCGCAGGCGGCGTTCCCGCTCGAGGGCTCGCACGCCGAGGTCGCGTGCGCGAAGTGCCACCCCAAGGCGGAGTTCAACCTCAAGAAGGACGTCGCGCAGTGCTCGGCCTGCCACGAGAGCCCGCACGCCGGCCACCTCTACGACAAGGTCGCCTGCGACAAGTGCCACTCGCCCAAGTTCGGGTCGCTGGCCAAGTTCAGCTTCAACCACAACACGCAGACCAAGTTCAAGCTCGACGGCGCGCACGTGAAGACCGCCTGCTACGACTGCCATCCCAAGAAGCAGGCGGGCAAGCCGGGCAAGGCGTGCGAGAGCTGCCACCGCTCCGACGACAAGCACCTGGGCCGCTTCGACGATCTGGGCAAGCCGTCACCGTGCGGCCTGTGCCACCCGACCAGCTCGTGGAAGGACACCGCGGGCGAGCTGTTCAACCACGACCGCAAGACCCGCTTCGTGCTGACCGGCAAGCACAAGGTCGCCGGCTGCCGCGACTGCCACCGCGGCAAGACCGCCGATCAGTTCGAGCGCTTCGATCCCAAGAAGGTCGGCTGCATGGGGTGCCACAAGCACACCAATGTGCACAACAAGGAGTTCGCCGACGCCGACTGCAAGGGCTGCCACAAGGACGCCGGCGTCATCGAGGCAACGCCCACCGCGCGCAACAACTTCCACGGGCCCAAGTCGGTGTTCCCGCTCGTGCTCGGCCACGCCAAGGTGCCGTGCGAGAAGTGCCACAAGGACAACGAGTGGAAGATCCCGGCGGAGTGCGGCCAGAAGTGCCACCAGGACTCCCTGCACAAGGGCACGCTCGGCGACAAGTGCTCGCGCTGCCACTCGGGCGGCACCTGGGAGGGCACGCGCTTCGATCACGCCAAGGACTCCGACTGGCCGCTCCTCGGCAACCACAAGACCACCGCGACCTGCGAGGGCTGCCACCCCAAGCGGCTGTACAAGCCGACGCCGCGCAACTGCGGCGACGCCAAATGCCACCTGGAAGACGACGCGCACAAACTGCGCCTGGGCACCACGTGCGAGAGCTGCCACAAGGAGACCGGCGACAACACCTTCCAGCACAACGTGCAGGCGCAGTTCAAGCTGCGCGATTCGCACCTGGAAGTGGCGTGCAAGAACTGCCACCCGACCCTCGAGTTCAAGCCGCGGCCCAAGGACTGCTTCGGCTGCCACCCCGAGCCGACCGTGCACAAGGGCCTCTACGGCACCGGCTGCGCCGGCTGCCACAACGAGGTCGCGTGGCAGCAGATCAAGCCGATCCACGACGTGGGCAACTTCAGCCTCGCCGGCTCGCACGACAAGATCGACTGCGTGCGCTGCCACAAGGACTCGCGGCCGCTCGCCGGCACGGGCAACCTGTGCATCACCTGCCACCGTGAGGACGACATCCACGGCAACTCGCTCGGGCCCAAGTGCGGCGACTGCCACACGCAGTGGGCCTTCGCGCCGGCCCGGTTCGATCACACGCAGGTCGGCTGCGATCTCGCCGGTCCGCACCGGACGATGCCCTGCCTGGACTGCCACAAGGGCGGCAACTTCGGCGGCCTGAGCCCGGATTGCGCGGCGTGCCACTGGAACGACACGGTCGGTGTCCAGCCCGACCATGCGGCCTCGAGCTACTTCACCTGCGGCACGTGCCACAAGATCACGGCGTGGTTCCCGGGCGTCGTCGGGACGGGCTACGGGCCCAACTCGGTGTGCCGATGAGCCGCACGGCGTTCGGCTCCGCGCTCGCGGTGGTGTTGGTGCTCGGGGGCGCCGGTGTGGCCCAGGCGCAGTTCGTCAGCACCGGCGACAACCTGGCCGATCCGGCGCAGGAGAATGTGCAGGCGACCAAGTGGCGCGGCCGGCTGTCGACGACGTTTGGCTACTACGGCGAATCGGCCGACGGCGGCGACGGCCAGGACGCGTCGCCGGATCTCCTGCTGTGGGGCGATCTGCGCGCGCGCCTCGAGGCCGAGCACATCAAGGGCAGCGGCTGGGACGCGCTCGGCGACATCCGCATCCGCTACACGCCCGACGGTGACTACACGCCGGTGAGCGACGAGGCGGGCGCGCGCGGCTGGGCCGGCGGCAACGAGTACGATCTGCACGAGCTCTACGTCTCGCGCGGCGGCAAGCGAACGGTGTTCTCACTGGGACGCATCATCCTGCGCGACCTCGACGCGCTCACCATCGATGGCTTCTCGCTGGGCGTGCGCAAGTCCAGCGCCTTCGAGTACGGCCTCGCCGCCGGCATGTTCCCCAATCCCTACTCGCGCTCGCTCGACACCGACTACCGGCTGGCGCGCGAGGACACCCGAACGATCACCGGCTACCCACTGGCGACCGGCGCCTGGGCCGGCTACCGGAGCGCGCGGCTCTACGGCTCGTTCGGCGGCGGGGCGATCTTTCCCCGCAACGTCGATTCGCCCGCCGTCGTGAAGGAGCCGGTGCGCACGTTCGTGACCGCGCGCGGCTACGCCCGCCTCACGTCGGTCGTGAACTTCTTCCACTATGGCGTCTTCGACTTCACCGGCGCGGCCGGCGCGCAGCTCACCAACCTGCAGCTCGGCTTCACCTGGCGCGTGCAGCCCCGTCTGACGCTCGAGCTCGCCTACAGCCACATGAGCACCTACGCGATCGAGACCTACCTGCGCGACTACCTCGAGGAGGTGCCGGCGCCGGCCGCGGTGCCGGTGAACAACAACCTCGACGTCGCGCGCATGGCCGCGGACGAGGTGCGCGCGGGCGCGAACTACGCGTTCCTCGAGCAGCGACTCGACGTCTTCGGTCAGCTCCGCTACCGCCGCCGTGACGCGATCGCCACCCCGAACCTGGCCGCCGCCATCGAGGCTCTGCCGGCCGATACCCAGATCGACGCGAGCGCCGGCGTGCGCAAGAAGAACGCGATCAAGGGCTGGAACCTGGGCGGCAACGGCGCGTACATCAGCGGCGACCGGACCAGGTCGTACTACCTGTTCGCGCGCGGCAACCGCACGTTCCTCGACGAGCGATTCGATGTGGATCTCGACGTCGGCTACATCGCCTAC
>JBKJOI010000482.1:0-5610 GCA_046595695.1 Haliangiales bacterium
GGTGACGACGACGTCGACGTCGACGCGGGCGAGACGCCCGACCCGACCGCCGACGCCGCGGTGCCACCCGGTCCCGATTCGGGCTCACCGACCGCGATCGACGCCGCGACGCCCGGAAGCGCCGACGCTGCGCCCGCGCCGGGGTGTGCGAGCGCGGCCTGGACGCCCGGGCAGACCAAGACGATCGACCTGGCCCACGGCGGGCTCAGCCGCAAGTACATCGTGCACGTCGGCACCTCGGTCGGCGCCGCCACGCCGGTGCCGCTCCTGCTGAACTTCCACGGCCTGACCAGCAACGCGTCGCAGCAGCAGCTCTACACGCAGACCAACAAGACCGCCGACGACAACGGCTTCGTCGTGGTCTATCCCGAGGGCGTCTCGTCGTCGTTCAACGCCATCGGCTGCTGCGGCACGGCAGCGCAGCAGAACGTCGACGACGTCGGCTTCGCCCGCGCGATCATCGACGACGTCGCAGCGAACGTCTGCCTCGATCGCAAACGCGTCTACGCCACCGGCATGTCGAACGGCGGCTTCATGTCGTTCCGGCTGGCCTGCTCGGCCTCCGACGTGTTCGCGGCGGTGGCGCCGGTGGCCGGCGCGCTCGCCTCGGCGGCCTGTCAGCCGATGCGCCCGGTGCCGGTGATCGCGTTCCACGGCAACGCCGACAACGTGGTGTCGTACGCGAGCGGCGAGGCCGCGGTCACGACCTTCAGGAGCAAGAACGGCTGCACCGGGCAGCCAACCCGTACGATGCACGGCAACGCGTACTGCGATCGCTGGAGCAGCTGCGCCGGCGGCGCGGCCGTGGAGCTTTGCACCTTCCCGGGCCTGGGCCACGCCTGGCCGATGGCGTCCTCCGGCCACGCGGCGACGCCCGCGCTGTGGGACTTCCTGAAGGAGTACTCGCTGCCATAGCGGCGCCGCGGGCGCCGCCGCTCAGAGCCGGTGCGAGCGCTTCGGCGCCTGCGAGATGATGCCGTTCAGCTCGTCGATCGCGGGCGGCTCGTGATCGATCAGCCGCAGGAACGCGCGCCGGATGAGCACCTCGCCGAGCGCGGCGCTGGTCGCCTGGATGCGCTCCATCACATTCACGTTCTCGTCTGCCCCGACCAGCGCGGCGAGGCGCTTGCCGCCCAGCGCGAGCGCCTGGCGCGTCGAGCCGTCGAGCGGCCGGCCCAGGCCGGTCTCGGGTGTCCACGCCACCGAGGCGCTGCCCACGTGCTCGTACTCGACGAGCGCGCCCTTCGCGTACCAGGCGATGGTGGCCTGGGTCAGCCCGGGCGCGCCGTGTACGACCAGCGCGTCGGCGCCCAGGCCGGAGACCTCCTCGGCGAGCACCGGGCACTCGGGCGAGGGGAACAGCTTGTCCTCGTAGATCTCGTGCCACTCGTTCAGCAGATCGGGCCAGCGCGGCGGGCGCCGGGCGCTCGCGCCCTCGGGCCACGCGATCAGCGCGGGCCGGGGCGGGCGCCGCTTGGTCGACGGCAGCACGAGCTCGGCCACGAGCGCGTCGCCACCCTTCCAGGCCTTCGCGAGCGCCGTCTCCAGCACGCCACGCTGATCCGCGAGCACCACGACCCACCTGAACATGCCGTCCAGCTTACACCCGAGCTCAGCGGGCGTTGCGACGTGCTGCGTGGCTCGGCGGGCGGTCGCGCCGGCCGCGTGGCTCAGGGCGCGGTCGCGAGCCAGGCGTCGATCGCGGCGGCCTCGCGCGCCGTGCTCGGGTTCGCGGCGTAGGCGCCGCGCGCGTGGCCGGCAAGCGTGCGCGCCCGTCCTGCATCGGTGCCGGCAGCAGCGAGCGCCTGTGCGAGCAAGAACTCGGTGCGCGCCAGCTCGAGCGGGTCGCCCGGGTTCTTGGTGCGCAGCGCGAGCGCGCGCTCGAGCGGCGCGAGCGCACGGCGCGGGGCCGCGAGCGCGAGCTGCGCGCGCCCGACCCCGGTCAGGAACTCGGCGAGGTCGGGATGATCGGCGCCCACCGCCTTCTCGAGCAGCGCGACCGCGCGCAGGTAGTTGCTCAGCGCGCCCGCCGCGTCGCCCTGCGCGAGCAGCGCGTCGGCGATGCCGACCAGCGCCGCGGACAGGCTGGGGTGGTCGGCGCCGAGCGCCTTCTCCCAGATCGCGAGCGTGCGGCGGTGCTCCACCAGCGCCTCGGCGGGGTGACCCTGCTCCAGCTTGATGCCGCCCAGGTAGTAGTGGACGGTGCCGACGTTGGGATGATCGGCGCCGAGCGCGCGCGTGAAGATCGCGCGCGCCCGCTCGTAGTGGGCGACGGCGAGGTCGAGCTTGCGCTGCGAGCGCTCGATGCTGGCCAGGTTGAGGAAGATCGTGCCCAGCGTGGCGTGGTCGGGGCCGAGCGCCTTCTCGGCGATCTGCTGCGCGCGCAGGAGGTGCACGATGGCCTCGTCATACGAGCCGTGCGCGCGCAGGGACGTCGCCAGGTTGGTCAGCGTGGAGACCAGGGCCGGGTGCTCGACGCCGAGCGCGGCCTCGTAGATGGCGAGCGCGCGCCGGTACTCGGCGATGGCCTCGACGAACTTGCCCTGCGAGGTGTGCACGTCGGCCACGCCACTGAGCGCGCCGGCGATGACGATGTCGTTGGGGGCGAGCAGCTTCTCGCGCAGCGCGAGCGAGCGCGTCGCGTAGGTGAGCGCGTCGTCGTACTTGCCCTCGTCCATGTAGATGAGGCCGAGCTTGCCCTCGAAGTCGGCGAGCAAGATCTGGTCGCTGCCGGCGCGCTCGATCTTGGCCTTGGCCTCGTCGGCCAGCTGGTACGCCTCGGCGAACTTGCCCTGGCGCCCGCCGACGACCCACACCAGCAGGGTCCAGGCGCGCGCCGCGAACAGGTCGTGGTGGCCGGCCTCGGCGGCGGCGCCGGCTTCGCGCAGCGTCATCGCCGCGGCCGGGTAGTCGCCGGTGACCTCCTGCAGGCGGCCCAGGTAGAAGAGCGCCTCGGCCTCGATCGGGCGGTAGGCGAGCGCCTTGGCCCGCGCCACCAGCGGGCGCGCCTGTACGAGCGCGTCGGGGTAGCGGCCCGACTCGAGCAGCGCGCGCACCGTGGCCAGCTCGCGGCGGAGCTCGTCGACCTCGGCGCGGGTGTCGGCGGCGGCGGGTGGCCGCACCGACGCGCGCAGCGCCTCGACGTCGGCGCACTCGGTCAGCGTGGGCAGGGCCTGCACCGCCTGCGCGGCGCGCTCGACCACCGCTGCGTCGGCGCCTGCGAACACGTCGATCTGCGCGCGCATGCCGTCCAGGTGCTGCGCCAGGCACTCCATGCGCAGGTCGAGCAGCTCGTCCGATTGCACGCGCTGCACGTGCGTGGCCTGGCAGGTCGCCGAGTGCATGGCGACCCAGGCCTTGGTGTAGGCATCGAGGCCCTGCTCGGCGGTGCGATAGGCGTCGTTCGCGTACGGCTTGCCGGTGGCTAGGAAGGCGGTGCGCAGCGCCGAGCGGCGCGCGCTGTTCCACACGCCGCCCGCCTCGCTCGCCGCGGCGGTGCACGGCTGGACCTGCTCGGCGCCGCGCAGCAGGCCGAACGCCGCGACGCCGACCAGCGCGGCGATGCCCGCGCCCGCGGCCACGCGCCGCCAGCGCGTCATGGGATCGCGGCCGAGTGCGACGAGCAGCGAGGTCATCGACGGCCAGCGCTTGTCCGGGTCGACCGCGAGCCCGCGCAGGAGGATCTTGCGGATCCATGCCGGCACGTTCGCGCCGGCCGGCGCGAGCCGCACCCGGCCGGCGATGATCTCGTCGCGCAGCTGGTGGCGGTTGCCGCCGCCGAACGGCCGCTCGCCGTAGAGCGCCTGGTAGAGGCTCACGCAGAAGCTGAACTGGTCGGAGCGCGCGTCCCCGACGGCGCCCTGGTGCTGCTCGGGCGCCATGTAGGGCGGCGTACCGATGATCGCGCCCAGCTGTGTGACCTGCGAGACCAGCAGGCTGCCCGCCGAGCTGATCGAAGAGCTGACCGAGAAGTCGTCGCGCGAGCCGAGCGCCGGCACGCCGGGCGCGCGATCGACCGAACGCTCACGCTCGGAGAGGCTGCTGGCGCTGATCTCGAGCGAGTCACCCGCCGCGCGCGCGAGGCCGAAGTCGAGCACGCGCACGCGGCCGTCGGCGCCCAGCATGACGTTCGAGGGCTTGAAGTCGCGGTGCACCAGGCCGGCGACGTGCGCGGCCTCGAGGCCGCGGCCGGCGGCCACGAACACCGGCAGCACCTCCTGCCACGAGCGGCGCGCGCTCTTGCTCCAGTCGTCGAGGCGCTCGCCCTCGACGAGCTCCATGGCGAGGAAGACGCCGCCCTCGAAGCGGCCGACGTCGTAGATCGCGGTCACGTTCGGGTGCGCGAGCTGCGCGAGCGCCTGGGCCTCGCGCAGGAGGCGCGCGCGCCCGTGGCTCTCGCCCTCGATGGCGTCGGCGGTGACCAGCTTGAGCGCGACGTCGCGCTCGAGCTCGGCGTCGCGGGCGCGATAGACCACGCCCATGCCGCCCGCGCCCAGCTCGTCGACGATCTCGTAGCGGCCGACGCGCGCGCCCTTCTGCAGCGCGGCCGGGCCGGTGCGCGGCTCGCGCTCGCGCCGCTCGCGTAGGGACGGCCCACCCGGCGCCGCGGCCGCGGTCTCCGCGGTCACGTCGTGCAGATCGGGTGGTCCTGGGGCCTTGGGTGTGGAGATGGTGTCCCTCGGATAAACTTCTGCTCCTCCATCGTAAGCTGGGTGACGCCGAAAGTCTTCGGCGGTCTCCGCGGGAGCCCGTGGACGCCTTCGTGATGTGGCTCACCTCCGGGTCCACGGGCGCGGTGCTACACCTCGCACATGCGGAGCTTCGAGGAGCTGGAGCGTCTCTGGAAGGAATCCCCACCCGCGTCGCCCACGGCCGGCAAGGTCCGGTTGATCTGCCTGCGCAAGAGCGATGGCGCGCACGAATGTCCGGTGTCGGCCACGCTCTCGACCGAGCACGGGGTCGTGGGCGATCGCTGGAGCGACAAGCCGGATCGCAACCCGCAGGCGCAGGTGACGCTCATGTCGCTGCGCGTCGCCGAGCTGGTCGCGGCCGACCACGCGCCGCTCGATGCGCCGGGTGACAACTTCCTGGTCGAGCTCGATCTGTCCCAGGCCACGCTGCCCGTGGGAACCCGGTTGCGCCTGGGTGGCGCCGTGATCGAGGTCTCGGAGAAGCCGCACACCGGGTGCAAGAAGTTCAAGGACCGCTTCGGCATGGACGCGATGCGCTGGGTGAACGACAACAAGCCGAGCCGACTGCGCGGCGTGAACTGCCGCGTGCTCGAGGGTGGCGAGGTCGCGCTCGGCGACACGATCGAGGTCATCTAGACCCAGGGCCGGGTCGCGGCGCGTGCGACCGTGCTCGCGTCGCGATCGCCGGTGATAAGATGGCCGCGATGGCCCATCTGCACGTCGAGATCGCGCTGATGGCGCTGGAGCTCGGCTACCTCGACGAACGTCGGCTGGCCGAGACCCTGGTCGCGGTCGGCGACGACACCCGCACCATCGCGGAGATCTGGGTCGCCGACGGCCGGCTCACGCACGACGAGCTCGAGGTCGTGCTCGCGCGCATCCGGCGCCCGCGTCGCGCCACGCAGCAGGGCTTGCCCAC
>JBKJOI010000771.1:0-3803 GCA_046595695.1 Haliangiales bacterium
CGCGGCGTCGCCGGTGGCGAGCATCGGCTCGCGCCACTGGCCCTTCTGGTAGTGGTCGTAGCCGGGCTCGTGGCCGGCGTGGAACGGCCACCTGTGCACGCGGAACCACGCCCAGTAGGGCGAGTCGGGGCCGCGCGCGCTCACGTCGCGGAAGGCCGCGCTCTCGGCGGAGAGGTGGGTGACCGGCAGATCCATGATCACGCGCAGCGACGCGGCGGCGGCGGCCTCGAGCAGGCGATCCAGCGCGGCCTCGCCGCCCAGCGCCGGGTCGACGATCCAGGGATCGACGGTGTCGTAGCGGTGCGGCGACGCGCCCAGCGTGAACGGCGTGAGGTGCAGCGCGGTCACGCCCAGATCGGTCAGGTACGGCAGCGCCGCGCGCACGCCGTCGAGATCGCCGCCGGCCAGGTGATCGCGGTCCCAGCGCGAGGGCTCGCGCCAGGCGGCCGCGTCGCCGCGCCGGAAGCGATCCAGGAAGATCGAGTAGACGACCGCGTCGCGCCACCACGCCGGCGCGGGCGGCGGGCCCACCGCGCGCGCCACACGGAACGCGCGCCCGCCGCCCGCGCCGACGACCTGGCCGTCGCCGAGCACGAACACATACTCGACGTGGCGCCCGGCGCCGGGCAGCTCGACCTCGAAGAGGCGGTGCTCGTCCTCCTCGGCGACGACGCGCATGGCAGCCTGCCGCTCACCCACGCCCTCGCCGTAGCGCAGCGCGAGCGTCGCGCCGCCGTCGCGCCGCAGCGCCGCGCGCACCCGCAGCGTGCCGCGGTCGCCGCGTTCCACCCACGGCGCCACCGGCGCGTGCAGGATCGGCTCGTCGGCGCCGTCGACCACGAGCACGTTGTTGCGCACGCCGCCGTGCGCGCGCGTGCGCGGGTTGCCGGGATCCAGCAGCCACTGCCCGCCGGGCAGCGCCAGCTTGTACTCGTAGACGCCGGGCGCGACGCGCAGGCTGGCCTCGAACCAGCCGCCGCCCGCCGGCGTCATGGCCACCGGCTGCGCCCAGTGCGGCAGCTCGCCGCGCAGCTCGAGCGACGTCGCGGGCACGCCCGGACGACAGCGCAGGAGCACGAGCGGCAGGTGGCTCGCCGCGTCGTTCGGCACGTTTGTCGCTACCGCTTCCACCCTTAGCCCAGTAGCCGCTCGACGGTACGGCGCGGCGTGCCTTCGGTCGGCGGCACGTAGGGCGCGTGCTGGTGATCGTCGCTCGACGCGGTCCAGTGCTTGCGCCCGGCCTGCGCGAGCGCGAGGAACTCGGCGGCGACCTCGGGCCGGTGACGCGAGGTGTAGACCTCGTGGCCGGTCGCGTACGCGAGCGCGGCGGCGAGCCTGGGCTTGTCCTTCAGCCGGCCCGGGTGGGCCACGATGTCGACGCCGCCGTCGGCGCGGATCTGGTCCATCGCCTCCTCGGGCGTCCAGCCGAACAGCTGGGCGTCCTCGGTCCAGAACTTCACGTGGTGGCGAACGAAGTCGTCGTAGACGCGGCCGTTCTTCGTGTTGATGTGGTCGAGGAACGTCTGCAGCCCCGGGAACTCGGTGCCGTCCAGCCCGGCGAGCCGGTCGGGCTCCAGGTACCAGCGCTGCTCGATGGGCAGGCGCGCGAGCCAGTCGAGCACGAACTGCCGCCAGCGCCGGTTCACCTTCACCGCGCGGTCGCCCAGGAAGGTGCGGCCGAGGCCGCCGTCCTGCAGCACGCGCGGCGAGAAGTAGGCGAGCACGTGGAACTGCTCGGCCCGGGGCGTGCCGGAGTGGATGAACGCGGTCACCTCCATGGCGGGGATGAGCGTGAGCCCGGCGCGCGCGGCCGCCTGCGCGGCCGCGGGCACCGCCGCGAAGGTGTCGTGGTCGCTCACCGAGATGGTGCCGATGCCGCGCTCGACACGCGTCTGCACGAACGCCTGGGGCGTCTGGCGCCCGTCGGAGTACAGGGTGTGCCCGTGCAGATCCGTCCTGACCGTGTCGGTGGCGACCTCGTCGACCATCCGCGCTACTCGACGACCACGACGGGCTCGACGACGTAGTTCTGCCCGTAGTTGTTGTCCCAGAACTCGTAGGGCAGGGCGCCGTTCTTGACGCCGTGGCGGTAGCCGACCGCGTAGCGGAAGCGCTCCACCCCGGCGCCGGGCAGGTCGAGGTCGATCTGCCAGCGCTCGAAGCCGCCCCAGGGGAACTCCTCCTGGAAGTAGAGGCGGTTCTTGTCGCCGGCGCTGCCCATGGTGAATTCCTGCACCGTCTCCCAGTCGTCGGTGGTGGCCAGGATCACGAGCTCCTTGTCGTAGTCGAGATCGGTGACCTGCACCGAGATGCGGCCCTGCACGCCCGCTGCGCTCACGGTGGCCGTGCTCAGCCACGGCTCGGCGCGGACGATCGCCGTCGGCCCGCCGGTGTTGACGACGTGGAACTCGCCCTGGTTGTCGTCGATGAATGTGTGACCGCCGCCGTCCTGGTACCAGGCGTCGAAGACCAGCGTGCTCCACGACGAGCTCACGCGCACCGGCACGTGCCACTCCTCGTCGCCGTTGCCGTAGGTCGAGAAGTAGTAGCCGATCGCGGTGCGGTCGTAGGTGTCATAGGGCGTGCGGTAGGTGAGGCCGACGCGCTTCCACTCGAGGGCGACGTTCTGCACCGGGCGCACGCGCACCTTCACGAACACGTCGTAGCTGCCGCAGCCGAAGCGCGTGTTGGGGGCCCGGCACTCGACCCAGTAGCCGCCGAGGTAGCTGACCATCGACGTGTTGCGCTGGCCCTGGTCCTGCGACCAGCTCTCCTGCTCGATCGATGCGACGGGGAGCTCGTCGCCGGTGGTGCAGGCGCCGAGGAAGGAGGTGCCGATGCCCATGGTGCCGACGATGGCGGCGCCCGAGGCGGCGGCGGTGGCGCGGCGGCGCATCCGGCGCAGCGCGCTGACGAAGAGATCTTCCGAGGTGGGCTCTGTCTTGTCCATGCGTGCACGCATCAGCAAGTCGCGTGCCGCGTCGCGCAGGCGCGGCGTGCTGCGCAATCGCGCGGAATGAAAGAGTTACAGTGACGGTGGACGGCGCGCTGACGTTGCGAGTCGCAACGAGGTGCGCCAAGGTGGGCGGGCAGACGTCGTCTACGGCGCGGGCACGAGCAGCGCGGTGCCGCGCGCCGGCAGCGTCAGGGTCACCTGGCCGTTCGTCACCGCGAGCGGCGCGTTGCCCGCGGGCGCGAGCACGTCGACCAGGCTGGTCGTGCCCGCCGGGACGTCGATCGTTCGCGTCGCCGGGGCGCCGTCGCGGTTGAGCGCCACCAGCGCGAAGCTGGTAGCGGCCTCGCGCGCGAAGCACAGGAAGGTCTCGTCGGCGAGCACGGTGCGGTAGCTGCCCTGGCGCAGCGCCGGCAGCTCGCGGCGCGCGCGTCCGATGCGTGCGATGCGCGCGTAGGTGGCCTGCTCGCGGGGGCTGCGTGCGCCGGGCGCGCGCCACATGTGGCGGTTGTCGGGATCTGCGCCGCCGAACTGGCCGTACTCGTCGCCGTAATAGAGGAGAGGCGCGCCCGGCAGCGCCAGCAGCCAGGTGTGGGCGAGGGCGGATTTCTCGTAGGGGACGTCGGTGGTCGGCGCGGCCGGCAGGCCTTGATCGGGCCACTTGTGGTTGGGCAGGTCGTTCGCGTAGGTGGCCAGCGACACGAAGCGTGAGGTGTCGTGGCTGCCGATGTACGGCGTCATGATCGCGTCGGCCGGATACTGCGCCAGGCTGTGCTTGGTCCAGAAGTCGGCGTGCAGGAAGCCCTTGTCGTCGTCGGCGAAGACCCGGTAGGCGACCGCGTGGTAGAGG
>JBKJOI010000786.1:0-6832 GCA_046595695.1 Haliangiales bacterium
CCCACGGGAACAGCGTGACCAGGCCCACCGAGGTGCGCGCGTAGGGCCGGCCGTCGTCGGCGAGCACCGGCGCGGGTGACGGCACGCCGCGCGCGGCCACGTGCACGACCAACTCGGCCTCGTAGGCGACGTCGTCCTCCGACTTGCCCTCGTTCACGCGCACGAAGAACGCGCCGACCGGCGTGCGCAGCCGGTAGTTGGAGTTCACCGTGCCGGCCTCGACGCCGGCGAAGGAGAGCGGCGCGCCGACGCCGAAGCGTCCGGCGATCTCCGCCATTCCGACGGCATCGATGTGCGTGAACAGGCCCACGGCCGCGCAGCCTAGCACGCAGCCTCGGAGCGCATGATATCTTGCCGTCGTGGACGAGGCGGCGCGGCGGCGGCTGATCGAGGAGCACCTGCCGATGGTGCGAGCGATCGCGACGCAGGTCCGCAAGCAGGTCTCCGAGAAGCTCGACCTCGACGAGCTGGTCGCCTACGGCAACGAGGGCCTGGTCGAGGCCGCGGGCCGCTTCGACGCGCGCCACGGCGTGAAGTTCTCGACCTTCTCGTGGCACCGCGTGCGCGGCGCGATCTACGACGGGCTGCGCGAGATGGGTCACCTCAAGCGCGGCGACTACGCGCGCCTCAAGATCGCCATGCGCGCCGGCGAGGTGCTCGAGAACCTCGCCGATCGCGAGCTCGGCGCGGCCAACCAGGCCGCGGGCGCGCCCACCCCGGCGCCGAGCGTCGAGGACGACCTGCGCGCCCTGCACCAGGCGCTGTCCAGCGTGACCTGCAGCTACGTCGCCTCGCTCGAGGCGCTCGTCGAGGAGGGCCACGAGTTCGCCGCGGACGAAGTGCCCATCGACGAGGCCATCGACGCGCGCCACGTCGAGGGCCGGGTGCGCAAGGTGCTCACGTCGTTGCCCGAGAAGGAGCGGCACTTCATCGAGAAGCACTACTTCGAGGGCAAGACCTTGCTCGAGGCGGGTGCCGAGCTCGGGCTGTCCAAGTCGTGGGCGAGCCGCCTGCACGCACGGGCGGTCGGGCTGTTGCGCGACCGCCTCGGCGAAGCGGCCTAGCGCCGATTCGGCGGCGGCCCAGCCCCGATCAGCGGCGCGAGAGAAAAAATCCGCAACCGCCGCGCGCCGGTGTCGATACCCGGTGCGGAGGTTCGCCATGACCGACCGGATCCACCGCGGCCCCGCCGCCGCCCCGCCCGCCCACGAGACCCACGCCGCGCGGAGCCGAGAGGCGCCCCCGCCGTGCCGGGCGTTCTCGCTCGCGCCCGAGACCGCCACCGCGGCCACGCCCGCCGCCGCACGCCCGGCCGGCCCGCTCTCTCCCGCGTTGGCCGCCCCGATCGGCCCGACCGCGGAGTCGGCGAAGCAGCTCATCACGCGCATCCTCGCTGACGAGGCGGCGGTCGACCGCGGCCTGCGCGCCGCCATGTCGGGCAAGCCGATGTCGGTGCAGGAGCTGCTCGTCCTGCAGGCCCAGGTGATCCAGTACTCGCAGGAGCTCGAGGTGGCGAGCCGGGTCGTCGACAAGGCGACCGGCGCGGTGCGGCAGGTGCTGCAAACGCAGGTGTGACGGAGGGGCGCTCGGGGCGCGCGCCGCAGCCTACAACTTCTTCGGCTCGGTCTTGCCGTTGTGACAGGTGATGCAGCTGACCTTGCGCTCGCCCTTGAAGTGCGTCTTGTTGATGCTCTCGGTCATGAGCATCATCGTGCGCGCCTTTTCCTTCTTGGGCGTGTCCTTCGACATGTCGTCGGTGTCGTGGCAGTGGTCGCACTGGACGCCGAGCGAGGTCGCGATGCCCTTCATGGTCTTCTTGATGTCGGCCTTGCTCATGCCCTTGAGGATCTTGATGTTCTTGCCGCCATCCTGGGCAAAGGCATCGGGCGTACGGACCAAGCCCGCCCATCCGAGCGTGAGAACTCCGGCCAACAGGGCCCCGACCAGGATCTTCTGCCGCATGTATGCTCCTTGTGAGTACGCCCGCGTGAGGACGGCGGACGCTGCGCTCGTATTCAAACCAAAATGCAGCCCCGGCGCAAGCCGCGACGCATGGACCGATCTCCTTACGTCCCACGCGCTTGACGGTTACCCCGGCGCGTGCGAAATCGTAGGCGTGCGAGGATTCGTGCTGGCATGTGCGCTCACGGCCCTCGTCGCCGGTGCGTCCGGCTGCAAGGGTGACGTCGCCTCCGGCCTCGACGAGTCGCAGTCCCGGGAGGCGCTCGCCGCGCTGTCGCGCGCCGGCGTCGCGGCCACGCGCGAGGACGAAGGCGACGAAGGCGGCGGCCAGGGCAAGGGGCGCCGCTACAAGATCCTCGTGCCTTCGACCGAGGTCGGACGCGCCGCAGAGGTGCTCCACGCCGAGGGTCTGCCGCGGCCGGCGCCGCGCGGCTTCGCCGAGACCTACGCGGCCTCGAGCATGATCCCGTCGGCGACCGAGGAGCACGCGCGCTTCCTCAAGGCGCTCGCCGGCGAGATCACCGCGCAGCTCGAGCGCTTCGACGGCGTGGCCGCGGCCAGCGTGATCGTCACCGCGCCGGTCCAGGATCCGCTCGCGCCCGCTGAGGCACCGAGAGGCAAGCCGAGCGCCTCGGTGCTGCTGAAGATCCGCGCCGGCGTGGCGCCGCCTCCCGAGGAAGACGTCAAGCGCCTGGTCGCCGCGTCGGTCGAGGGCCTCGCGCCCGAGGGCGTCGCCGTGGTCACCGAGGCCATGCGCGCGCCGCCCGAGTCGCGCGCCGCGTTCACGACGCTGGCCGGGATTTACGTCGCGCGCGGCTCGAAGAGCGCGCTCATCGGGCTGCTCGCCGGCGCGCTCGCGCTGATCCTGGCGATGGGCGTGTGGATGCTGCTCGGCGCGCGCCGCCGGATGGCGTAGCGGTCGCCCGGCGCCGCGGCGCCGGACCGCTGGCGCCTCGCTGGCGCGCCTGGTAACTTGCGCGCCTCTTCGCCATGGATACCAAGCGTTACTACGACGAATTCTCCGGCTGGTACGAGCGCGAGCGCGGCCAGGGTTATCACCAGCTCATCGACGATCTCGAGATCGAGGTGGTCGAGCGCTACTCACGCGGCGCCGCGGTGCTCGAGGCCGGCTGCGGCACCGGGCTCCTGCTCGACCGCGTGGCGCGCTCCGCCGGCGAGGCCTGGGGCGTGGATCTCTCCGCCGGCATGCTCGCCAAGGCGCGCGCGCGCGGCCTCGATGTGGTGCAGGGCTCGGTCACCGACCTGCCCTTTCCGGATCGCCGCTTCGACGTCGTGTACTCGTTCAAGGTGCTCGCGCACGTCGAGCGCATCCGCGAGGCGGTCGCCGAGATGGCGCGGGTCACGCGTCCCGGCGGCTACCTGGTGCTCGAGTTCTACAACACAGCCTCGCTGCGCTACCTGGTCAAGCGGCTCAAGCCCGCCACGGCGATCAGCGCCAGCACCAACGACGAGGCGGTGTTCACCCGCTACGACGGCCTCGCTGACGCCAAGAGCTACCTGCCCGCCAACGTTAAGCTCATCACCCTGCGCGGCGTGCGCATCGCCACGCCGGTGGCGCAGATCTACAAAGTGGCGCCGCTCGGCGCGATCATGTCGCGGATCGAGCGCGCGCTCGCCGACCGGCCGATCACGCGGCGCCTGGGCGGATTCCTGATCCTGGTCGCCCAAAAAGACTGAAGCCAGACTGAGCAGACTGGAGCCCGACCGCCGCCCCACTCCTTCGAGAAGCCGCTAGCGGTCCTCCGCGCCCCGGCATACGATTCGGAGCGCATGGGGAACATCCTGGTCGTCGATGACGAGCGCTCGATGCGCGAGTTCCTCGCCATCTGCCTGAAGCGCATCGGCCACCAGGTGACCATCGCCGAGACTGGCGAGGACGCGGTCGCCCGGGTCGGCACCGGCGGCAGCTTCGACCTGGTCATCACCGACCTGAAGATGCCCGGCAAGCTCGACGGACTGGGCGTCCTCGACGAGGTCAAGAAGCGCGCGCCCGACACCCAGGTGCTGGTGATGACCGCGTTCGCCAGCGCCGAGACCGCGCTCTCGGCGATGAAGCGCGGCGCGTACGACTACCTCACCAAGCCGTTCAAGGTCGACGAGATCACCGTCGTGATCGAGCGCGCGCTGGAGCGTCAGGCGCTGGCGCGCTCGAACGCCGAGCTGCGCGAGATCGTGCAGGGTCGCTACAAGCTCGGCCACATCCTGGGCAAGAGCGCGACGATGCAGCGCGTCTTCGATCTCCTGCGCAAGGTCGCGGCCACGCGCACCACCGTGCTGCTCACCGGCGAGAGCGGCACCGGCAAGGAGCTCGCCGCGCGCGCGCTGCACTCGGAGGGCCCGCGCGCCGGCAACGCCTTCATCGCGGTCAACTGCGGCGCCATCCCCGACACGCTACTCGAGTCGGAGCTGTTCGGCCACGTGAAGGGGGCGTTCACGGGCGCCTCGTCGCACAAGCAGGGGCTGTTCGAGGCCGCCGACGGCGGCACGCTCTTCCTCGACGAGATCGGCGAGCTGTCGACGGCCATGCAGGTGAAGCTCCTGCGCGTCCTGCAGGAGCGCAAGTTCAAGCCGGTCGGCGGCGTCGAGGAGAAGCCCGTCGACGTGCGCCTGGTCGCCGCGACCAACCGCGACCTCGAGGCCGAGGTCGAGCGTGGCGCCTTCCGCCAGGACCTCTACTACCGGCTGAACGTGATCACGGTGCTCCTGCCGCCCCTGCGCCAGCGCAAAGAGGACCTACCGCTCCTGGTCGACCACTTCATCAAGCGGCACGCCGGCGAGATGGGCAAGCGCATCGTCGGCATCACCTCCGCGGCGATGGCCGTGCTCATGGCCTACGACTTTCCCGGCAACGTGCGCGAGCTCGAGAACCTCATCGAGCGCGCGATCACGCTCGAGAGCGGCAACGTGGTCGAGCGCGAGCAGCTGCCCGAGCTGGCCACGCGCCGGGCCGCGGTCGAGAAGGACGCCCAGGTCGCCGAGTTCCCCGATGACGGGCTGGACCTCGACCGCGTGATCGCCGACTACGAGCGCGAGATCGTGCTCAAGGCGCTCGCGCGCGCGGGCGGCGTGCGCAAGGAAGCCGCGCGCCTGCTGCACATCACGTTCCGCTCGCTGCGCTACCGGCTCGCCAAGCTGGGCATCGACCCGGACGCCGTGCAGGACCGCGAGCCGGACGTCGGCTCCGAGTAGCCGGCAAGAAGACTCGCCCCCTGCCTGGGCCTCGGTGTATCGTGAGCGGGTCAGCAAGATGCACGCCGGCTTCATCGCATGCGGGTGACCAGGAACGGCACCGGTGGACGTTCTTGGGCCGAGAAGTGCCCTTTTTTGTCACCGAGCGCACGTCATTTGCTCGACCAGGAGCAGCGCGAATTCGACGTAGATATATGAAAGTACTTATCTTGTAGCAATCGAGTTGGAGGTGCCGTGATGCTGGTCTCTTACTTGCTTAGTACCGATGCGATGCGGCGACGTCGGTCACAGATGGGATTCACACTCGTCGAGTTGATGGTCGTCGTCGCGATCATCGGCATCCTCGCCGCGGTGGGCATCGCCGCGTACACGAAGTGGGTCCGCAAGTCAAAGGCGAGCGGCGAGGTACCGTACATGCTGGGTCACTTCCAGCAGCGCGAGGTCCAGTACCAGGCGGAGAACGGCACGTTCTTGCCGACCGGGAGCACGGAAGACGACTACTTTCCGAAGCCGCTCACGGGCGGCGGTTCGTACACGTCCATCCCCACGGGCACCACGCCCCAGGCTTGGCAGGACCTGAAGATCCAGATGGGGCAGAGCGGGCTCTACTGCGGGTACGTCGTGCTCGTGAAGGCTGCCGGCGCCGCTGCCGGAGCCAATGGCGCCGCGCTCTACCCGGTGGCCCCGAACCGCGAATTCTTCTACGTGCGGGCGGAGTGCGACTGGAACGGCGACGGCGGTGGCGATGGGAACAACGTCTGGGTGGTGCGCGGTGACACGTCGGTCACCGCCGCGATCCAGACGGGCGCAAACCGCTAGGCCATGGTGGCCGGCGGATGGCTTCTGAAACAACGGATTGCAGGAGGAGACACGAAATGATTTCCAGGATGACCAAGCGTATCAAGGGTGGATTCACGCTGATCGAGCTCATGATCGTCGTCGCGATCATCGGCATTCTCGCCGCCGTCGCGATCCCGGCCTTCATGAAGTACATGCGCAAGTCGAAGACCACCGAGGCCACGCAGGGCATCAAGAAGATCTACGACGGCGGGCGCACCTACTTCCTCGAAGAGAACACCGCGCAGGGCGCGGGCACGCCTCTTCCGAAGCAGTTCCCGACCGACACCGGCATCTCGCCCGCGCTCGGCACCTGCTGCGCGGCTGCCGGCGACAAGTGCCCGGCCAACGCGGCGACGTGGGCGACCAACGAGTGGAGCGCGCTCAAGTTCTCGATGGAGGACCCGCACTACTACTCGTACCAGTTCGACTCGACGGGTACCGAGGAGACGTCGGTGTTCACCGCCCGCGCCCTCGGCGACCTCGATTGTGACGACGCGGAGTCGACTTTCGAGATGGCCGCCAAGATCAACGCGGACGACAACAGCGTCCAGGGCTCGGCTGGCATCTTCCGCAAGGACGACCTCGAGTAGTCCCTCCCGTCGCGCCCCGGCGCGGCGGCCTGTTCGCCCGCTCATTCCCTCCTCCTGTTGAATCCGCTAAGATCTCTCGATGACGACACCGACCAGCCGCTCGCGCGGCGCCCAGGTGGCGCTCGCGGCGGCTGCCGTGCTGTTCGCGCTGTGCGTCGTGATGGGCCGTGAGCTCCGGCAGGTGCGCGCGGCGATCCCGCCCATCGAGGAGCGCATGCTGGTGCCGACCC